>NZ_JBSICA010000012.1:0-145302 GCF_058245595.1 Pseudomonas sp. UF-293
GGGGCCATACCGGTCGACGAATCTGTCGTCTGAACCACCGCTTTCGCGAGCAGGCTCGCTCCCACAGTGGGGTAATGTGATCTGCCCGGTGATCGTACAACTCGCTTGAGCTATGATGGCGCCAAGCCGAACTTTCGAGACAAGATACAAATCATGGAAAAGCTGATCGACACCCCGCGCCTCCCCCGCAAGCGCCGCAGCCTCGCCCAGGAACTGGTGACGGTGTTGAGCGAGCAGATCCGCGATGGCCTGCTCAAGCGTGGCGACAAGTTGCCCACCGAGTCGGCGATCATGGAAGCCCATGGCGTCAGCCGCACCGTGGTCCGCGAGGCGATTTCCCGTCTGCAGGCCGCCGGCCAGGTGGAAACCCGCCACGGCATCGGCACCTTTGTCCTCGACACCCCAAGCCCGAGCGGTTTCCGCATTGATCCGGCCACCGTCGTCACCCTGCGTGACGTGCTGGCGATTCTCGAATTGCGCATCAGCCTCGAAGTCGAGTCCGCTGGTCTTGCCGCGCAACGCCGCAGCCCCGAGCAACTGGCGACCATGCGCGCCGCCCTCGACGCCTTGAACGAAAGCGCCTCCCATGCCAGCGATGCGGTGTCGTCAGACTTCGCTTTCCACCTGGAAATTGCCCTGTCCACCGGCAACCGCTACTTCACCGACATCATGACGCACCTGGGCACCAGCATCATTCCACGTACCCGGCTGAACTCGGCGCGACTGGCCCATGATGATCAGCAACATTACATGGGCCGTCTGAGCCGTGAGCACGAAGAAATCTACGACGCGATCGCCCGCCAGGATTCCGAAGCTGCGCGTGCTGCGATGCGTCTGCACCTGACCAACAGCCGCGAAAGACTGCGCCAGGCCCATGAAGAGGCACAGGCGCAGCGAAGCTGACTCTTACGCCTCTATGCGCATCCTCAGCGCCTGCGAATACGGCTCCATACTCGACTCATCGCGAAACTTGTAGCGCAGCTCCACCTCGCGGCCCAGGTACGGTTGCAGCGCTTCTTTGGGCAGCTGCACCTCGATGTCGAACAGCTTTTCCATTTCATCCTCGGCGTCGTCCCAAGCGCCGGTGTCGACTTCATCACCTTCCCATTCAGGTTCTTCAGCATCGCTGCCGAGGATCGCGTAAACGCTCCAGTTCGCCGCGAAATCGCTGGAATCCGGAACCTGCACGGTGAGGATCTCCGGCATTTGCGAGAGCTGAACAGTGACGCGGTCGTCCTGCGCAGGAGCGGTGTGGGTGAGGGTGGGGGCGGCAAAATGCATCGACATAACGGCTTCCTTTGAGTGGTCCGCCACGATCCTTCGTGGCAGTCGACGTACTTTACGAGCCGCTCGTCCCTTCGCAATTAAACGAATCCGGACCAGATATTTCAGCCGACAAATGCTTCTGAAATGGGCCTCCCAGCGATTTCAGGAAGTGCGAAAGCCAATCTTGTCCGACAAAAAAGCGCTGCCAACGATGAAATGCAGTTGACGGTTATTTTTTAAGTTGTACGATGACCTACAACTTCGGCGAAGGCTGAACGGTCCACTCACAATAAAACGTTGCTACCAGGGTGTTCGAATAATGAATCCACAAGAACTGAAGTCCATCCTCTCTGCCGGCCTGCTGTCTTTCCCGGTGACCGATTTCAACGCGCAAGGCGATTTCAACCGCGCGGGCTACATCAAGCGTCTGGAATGGCTGGCTCCGTATGGCGCTTCGGCTCTGTTCGCTGCCGGCGGCACCGGTGAGTTCTTCTCCCTCGCCGCCAGCGAATATTCGGAAATCATCAAGACTGCCGTCGACACCTGCGCAACCAGCGTGCCGATCCTCGCCGGCGTCGGTGGTTCGACCCGCCAGGCCATTGAATACGCTCAGGAAGCCGAGCGTCTGGGCGCCAAAGGCCTGCTGCTGCTGCCGCACTACCTGACCGAAGCGAGCCAGGACGGTGTTGCCGCCCACGTTGAAGCCGTGTGCAAATCGGTGAAGATCGGCGTGGTCGTCTACAACCGCAACGTTTGCCGCCTCACCGCGCCGCTGCTGGAACGTCTGGCCGAGCGCTGCCCGAACCTGATCGGCTACAAGGATGGCCTGGGCGATATCGAGTTGATGGTGTCGATCCGTCGCCGCCTCGGTGATCGCTTCAGCTACCTGGGTGGTCTGCCGACCGCTGAAGTCTACGCCGCTGCCTATAAGGCTTTGGGCGTGCCGGTCTACTCCTCGGCGGTGTTCAACTTCATCCCGAAAACCGCGATGGACTTCTACCACGCGATCGCTCGCGAAGATCACGCCACCGTCGGCAAGATCATCGACGACTTCTTCCTGCCGTACCTGGACATCCGCAACCGCAAGGCCGGTTATGCCGTGAGCATCGTCAAGGCAGGTGCAAAAATCGCCGGCTATGACGCAGGTCCGGTGCGTGCGCCGCTGACCGACCTGACCGGCGAAGAGTACGAAATGCTCGCCGCGCTGATCGACAAGCAAGGCGCGCAATAAACGAGAAAAAGCGAGGCCGCTGAGCAATCAGCGGCTTTTTGCGTGAAGGCTTCAGAGTTGAGGGCTGCCCTGTGACAACTGCAAAACGCTACGACAACTACATCAATGGCGAATGGGTCGCCGGTGCCGATTACTCGGCCAACATCAACCCGTCCGAACTCAGCGACACCATCGGCGATTACGCCAAGGCTGACCTGACTCAGGTCAACGCAGCCATCGACGCTGCCCGCGCTGCGTTCCCGGCGTACTCCACTTCGGGCATCCAGGCTCGTCACGATTCGCTGGATAAAGTCGGCACCGAAATCCTCGCCCGTCGCGAAGAGCTCGGCACGCTGCTGGCCCGTGAAGAAGGCAAGACCCTGCCGGAGGCGATCGGTGAAGTGACCCGCGCCGGCAACATTTTCAAGTTCTTCGCCGGTGAATGCCTGCGCCTGTCCGGTGACTACGTGCCGTCGGTACGCCCGGGCGTCAACGTAGAAGTCACTCGCGAAGCGCTGGGCGTGGTCGGTCTGATCACTCCGTGGAACTTCCCGATCGCCATCCCGGCGTGGAAAATCGCTCCGGCCCTGGCCTACGGCAACTGCGTCGTGCTCAAGCCTGCCGATCTGGTGCCGGGCTGCGCCTGGGCGCTGGCGGAAATCATCTCCCGCGCGGGCTTCCCGGCCGGTGTGTTCAACCTGGTGATGGGCAGCGGTCGCGTGGTTGGCGAGGCGTTGGTCAACAGCCCGAAAGTCGACGGCATCAGCTTCACTGGTTCGGTGGGTGTTGGTCGTCAGATCGCCGTCAACTGCGTTTCGCGCCAAGCCAAAGTGCAACTGGAAATGGGCGGCAAGAACCCGCAGATCATTCTCGACGACGCCGACCTCAAGCAAGCGGTCGAGCTGTCGGTACAGAGCGCGTTCTACTCCACCGGCCAGCGTTGCACGGCGTCGAGCCGTCTGATCGTAACCGCCGGCATTCACGACAAGTTCGTTGAAGCGATGGCCGAGCGCATGAAGTCGATCAAGGTCGGCCACGCGCTGAAGGCCGGCACCGACATCGGTCCGGTGGTTTCCCAGGCGCAGCTTGAACAGGACATGAAGTACATCGACATCGGCCAGTCCGAAGGCGCACGTCTGGTCAGCGGCGGCGGTGTGGTGACTTGCGACACCGAGGGCTACTTCCTCGCGCCAACGCTGTTCGCCGACAGCGAAGCGTCGATGCGCATCAGCCGCGAAGAAATTTTCGGCCCGGTGGCCAACATCGTTCGCGTGGCCGATTACGAGGCCGCGCTGGCAATGGCCAACGACACCGAATTCGGCCTCTCGGCCGGCATCGCCACCACATCGCTGAAGTACGCCAACCACTTCAAGCGCCACTCCCAGGCCGGGATGGTGATGGTCAACCTGCCGACTGCCGGCGTGGATTACCACGTACCGTTCGGCGGGCGTAAAGGCTCCTCCTACGGCTCCCGCGAGCAGGGCCGCTATGCGCAAGAGTTCTACACGGTCGTGAAGACCAGTTACATCGGCTCCTGATACACGCAATACCCCTGTAGGAGCTGCCGAAGGCTGCGATCTTTTGATCTTTTTTTTCAAGATCAAGATCAAAAGATCGCAGCCTTCGGCAGCTCCTACAGGGAATAAATGCAAGACCAAAGAAGCTTCACCCCGCATAAAAATAATCAGTGGGAGTACATCTGCATGCAATCCTCCAAGCCGACTCACGTCCGCTATTTGATCCTGCTCATGCTGTTTCTGGTGACCACGATCAACTACGCCGACCGTGCCACGATCGCCATTGCCGGCTCCAGCCTGCAAAAGGACCTTGGCATTGACGCCGTCACCCTCGGCTACATCTTCTCCGCATTCGGTTGGGCCTACGTCGCCGGGCAAATTCCCGGTGGCTGGCTGCTCGATCGCTTCGGCTCGAAAAAAGTCTATGCCCTGAGCATTTTCACCTGGTCGCTGTTCACCGTGCTGCAAGGCTTCGTCGGTGAATTCGGCATGTCCACGGCGGTGGTTGCGCTGTTCATGCTGCGTTTCCTGGTGGGCCTGGCGGAAGCGCCATCGTTCCCTGGCAACGCGCGCATCGTGGCGGCGTGGTTCCCGACTGCTGAACGCGGCACCGCTTCGGCGATCTTCAACTCGGCGCAGTACTTTGCCACCGTGTTGTTCGCGCCGTTGATGGGCTGGATCGTCTACAGCTTCGGCTGGGAGCACGTGTTCATCGTCATGGGTATCCTCGGTATCGTGTTCTCGCTGGTGTGGCTGAAAGTCATCTACAGCCCGCGCGAACACCCACGCGTCAACGAGGCCGAGTTCAAGCACATCGCTGACAACGGCGGCATGGTCGATATGGATCAGAAGGGCAAGAAGTCCGACGGTCCGAAGTGGGATTACATCCGTCAGCTGCTGACCAATCGCATGATGCTTGGCGTGTATCTGGGCCAGTACTGCATCAACGGCATCACCTATTTCTTCCTGACCTGGTTCCCGGTGTATCTGGTGCAAGAGCGTGGCATGACCATTCTCAAGGCCGGTTTCATCGCTTCGTTGCCGGCGATCTGCGGCTTTATCGGCGGCGTGCTCGGCGGGGTGATTTCCGACTACCTGCTGCGCAAGGGCCATTCGCTGACCTTCGCCCGCAAGGCGCCGATCATCGCCGGTCTGCTGGTATCGAGCAGCATCGTCGCGTGCAACTATGTTGAAGTGGAATGGATGGTCGTCGGCTTCATGGCTCTGGCATTCTTCGGCAAAGGCGTTGGCGCACTGGGCTGGGCGGTGGTTTCCGACACTTCGCCGAAACAGATCGCCGGTCTGAGCGGTGGCCTGTTCAACACCTTCGGCAACATCGCTTCGATCACCACGCCGATCGTCATCGGCTACATCATCAGCTCCACCGGTTCGTTCAAGTGGGCGCTGGTGTTTGTCGGTGCCAACGCACTGGTCGCGGTGTTCAGCTATCTGGTGATCGTCGGCCCGATCAAGCGTGTGGTCTTGAAAGAGCCGCCAGCCAAGGGCGGCAATGAAGCCACCGGCAATTTTTCTCAAGCGCATTCCTGAGGAGCGGCGTCATGCAGTTGATTGAACATTCCGACTCGCCGCGCTACATCCGCCTGCACGAGCGGGACAACGTTGTAGTGGTGGTCAATGATCAGGGCGTACCGGCCGGTACCGAGTTCGCCGATGGCCTCGTCACGCTGGATTTCGTGCCGCAGAGCCACAAGGTCACCCTGGAGGATATTCCCGAAGGCGGCCCGGTGATTCGTTACGGGCAGATCATCGGCTACGCGTTGCAGCCAATCCGCCGTGGCAGTTGGGTCAAGGAAGATCAACTGCGCATGCCGACCGCGCCGCCGCTGGACAGCTTGCCGCTGTCCACCGATGTGCCGGATGCCCAGGCACCGCTGGAAGGCTTCACGTTCGAGGGTTATCGCAATGCCGACGGCACCGTCGGCACGCGCAACATTCTCGGCATCACTACCACCGTGCAGTGCGTCACCGGCGTGCTCGATCACGCGGTCAAGCGCATCAAGGAAGAGCTGCTGCCGAAGTACCCGCACGTCGATGACGTGGTGGCGCTGACCCACAGTTATGGCTGCGGTGTGGCGATTACCGCCACCGACGCCTACATCCCGATTCGTACCGTGCGCAATCTGGCGCGCAACCCGAACCTGGGTGGCGAAGCGCTGGTGATCGGTCTGGGCTGCGAGAAATTGCAGGCCGGGCAGGTGATGCACGAGGACGATGCCTCGGTGGATCTCAGCGATCCGTGGTTGTACCGCTTGCAGGATTCCAGTCACGGCTTCACCGAAATGATCGAGCAGATCATGGAGCTGGCTGAAGTTCGTTTGAAGAAACTCGACCAGCGCCGCCGCGAAACCGTGCCGGCCTCCGAGCTGATTCTCGGTATGCAGTGCGGCGGCAGCGATGCGTTCTCCGGCATCACCGCCAATCCGGCGCTGGGTTATGCCTCGGACTTGCTATTGCGTGCGGGGGCGACGGTGATGTTTTCCGAAGTCACCGAAGTGCGCGATGCGATCTATCTGCTGACCTCACGGGCGCAGACGCAAACCGTCGCCGAAGAGCTGGTGCGCGAGATGGACTGGTACGACCGTTATCTGGCCAAGGGCGAGGCTGATCGCAGCGCCAACACCACGCCGGGCAACAAGAAGGGCGGGTTGTCGAACATTGTCGAGAAGTCGCTGGGCTCGATCGTCAAGTCTGGCAGCAGCGCGATCAACGGCGTGCTCGGCCCGGGCGAGCGCTTCAAGCACAAGGGCCTGATTTTCTGCGCGACGCCGGCGAGCGATTTTGTTTGCGGTACGTTGCAACTGGCGGCGGGGATGAACCTGCACGTGTTCACCACCGGTCGCGGCACGCCTTATGGGCTGGCCATGGCGCCGGTGGTCAAGGTTTCGACGCGGACTGAACTGGCGCAGCGCTGGCCGGACCTGATCGATATCGATGCCGGACGCATCGCCACCGGGCGTGCGACCATCGAAGAGCTCGGCTGGGAGCTGTTTCACTATTACCTGGACGTTGCCAGTGGCAAGCAACAGACCTGGGCGGAGAAGCACAAGCTGCATAACGACATTACCTTGTTCAACCCGGCGCCGATTACCTGAGACCGCGTCATCGTTCTTCGCGAGCAGGCTCGCTCCCACAGGGAAATGCATTGCAAATGTGGGAGCGAGCCTGCTCGCGAAAGCGATCTGCCAGACGCCGAAGGACTTGTGGCTTATCATTAGCCCCCTATCGACGCTCATCCAAGGCTATCCGGCATGCTGGCAATCTTTCTTGAAACCCTGAACATCACCGCGCCGGTGTTTGCCATGCTGTTTCTCGGTGTGCTGCTCAAGCGCATCGACTGGATCAACGACAACTTCATCCACACCGCCTCATCGCTGGTGTTCAACGTCACGATGCCGGCGCTGCTGTTTCTCGGCATCCTCCACGCTGACCTGCACGCCGCGCTGCAACCTTCGCTGCTCATTTACTTTTCCCTCGCAACGCTGGTGAGCTTCGCGGTGGCCTGGGGCTGGGCGATTTTCAAGTGTCCGCGTGAAGATCGCGGCATCTACACCCAGGGCGCGTTTCGCGGCAACAACGGCGTGATCGGTCTGGCGCTCGCCGCGAGCATGTACGGTGATTACGGTATTTCCCTCGGGGCGATTCTCGCGGCGCTGGTGATCCTGTTCTACAACACGCTGTCGACCATCGTGCTGGCGGTTTACAGCCCGGTGATCAAGTCCGATCCGTGGAGCATCTGCAAAAGCGTGTTCAGCAACCCGCTGATCATCAGCGTGATTTCGGCGGCGCCGTTCGCTTATTTCAAGATCGGTTTGCCGGGCTGGCTGGAAACCTCCGGTCAGTATCTGGCGCAGACCACGCTGCCGCTGGCGCTGATCTGTATCGGCGGCACGCTGTCACTGGCGGCGTTGCGCAAGAGTGGCAACATGGCACTCAGCTCCAGCCTGGTGAAGATGGTCGGTCTGCCGTTATTGGCAACGTTCGGCGCGTGGCTGTGGGGCTTTCGCGGGGCGGAGCTGGGGATTCTGTTTCTCTACTTTGGCAGCCCGACGGCGGCGGCAAGTTTCGTCATGGCCCGGGCGGCGCAGGGCAATCATGAGCTGGCGGCGGCGATCATTGTGCTGACCACGTTGATGGCGGCGATTACCACCAATGTCGGGATCTTTGTGTTGCAGTGGGGTGGGTGGATCTGATCAAGGATGTGCGGTGTCTGGCAGGGCCTCTTCGCGTGCAGGCTCGCTCCCGCATTTGAAATGCATTCCAAATGTGGGAGCGAGCCTGCTCGCGAAAGCTAGTTCAGCAGCACTGAATCACTCAGGTTTCTGGTAGGTATCGATCACTTCCTGCGCCGCGCGAAACGCATCAATCGCCGCCGGTACACCGGCATACACCGCGCAATGCAGCAGCGCCTCGCGAATCTCCTCCACCGTGCAGCCGTTGTTCAACGCGCCGCGTACGTGGCCCTTCAACTCCTGCGGACACTTCAACGCGGTCAGTGCGGCGAGGGTAATCAGGCTGCGGGTTTTCAGCGACAGACCTTCGCGATTCCACACCCCGCCCCACGCGTGTTCATTGACGAAATCCTGCAACGGCTGGGTGAACTCGGTGGCATTGCCCAAGGCGCGATCAACGAACGCATCGCCCATGACCTGACGACGGATTTCAACCCCGGACTGCTTCGACTCGCTCATGGCACATCTCTCTTGTGGTGTTGGCGACGCCAGGCGCGGATTGACGTGAACAGCAGAAACGTCAGCAGCGCCGGCAGGACATAAAACAGCATCAAGCGCTCGAGTCTGCCGGCCAGCGGCATGCCGGTGGTGAACGACACCACATGCAGCCCGTAAACCAGATACAAACCGAGCAGCAGCAAGCCTTCGGCCCGGGTCACGCGGTAGCCGGAATAGAACACCGGCAGGCACAGCGCAGCGACGCCGAGCATTACCGGCAAGTCGAAATCCAGCGCATTGGGCGATACCGAAAGCGGCGTCGGTGCGAGCAGCGCGGTCAGGCCGAGCACCCCGAGCAGGTTGAACAGATTGGCGCCGATCACGTTGCCCACGGCAATGTCGCGCTGCCCGCGCAACGCCGCGATCAGCGAAGTCGCCAGTTCCGGCAGCGAGGTGCCGACCGCGACGACTGTCAGGCCGATGACCCGTTCCGACAGGCCAAGATCGGTGGCCACGACCACGGCGGCGCCGAGCAGCAAACGGCCGGCGAACACCAGCATGGTCAGGCCGGCGAGAATCATCAGCCCGCTGATCAGCCAGGATTGCTGCGTCTCGGTTGGGCGTTCTGTATGAGGTCGCGTCGAGTGGCGCGACTGGCGAAACAGCAAGCCGAGGTACAACGCCAGAGCGCCGAGCAGCAGGACGCCGTCGAAACGCCCGAGGTCTTTGTTCCAGGCGAGGATGAACACCAGCAGGCTGGCGCCGATCATCAGCGGGATATCCAGACGCACCAGTTGCCGCGACACGCGCAGCGGGATGATCAGTGCCGAGAGGCCAAGGGTTACGAGGATGTTGAAGATGCCGCTGCCGACCACGCTGCCGACGGCGATGTCGGGGTTATCGGTCAGCGCCGCTTGCAGGCTGACGGTCATCTGCGGCGCGCTGCTGCCGAGGGCGACGATGGTCAGGCCGATGATCAGCGGGCGCACATGCAGACGCTCGGCCAGACGTACGGCGGCGCGCACCATCAGCTCAGCGCCGATGATCAGAAGACACAGGCCACTGAACAGTTCGATGACGTTGATCAGCGGCAGATCGGCTAGTCCGAAAATGGTCGGCGCTCCATCAGTCGAGGGCCTGCACGCGAACCCGTGCGGTGCCACTGCGCAGCATGCCGATTTCATCGGCGGCCTCGCGTGACAGATCGATCAGTCGGCCACGGGTGTGCGGGCCACGGTCATTGATGCGGACCACGACTGATTCATCGTTTTTCAGATTGGTGACCTTCACCCGCGTGCCGAACGGCAACTGGCGGTGGGCGGCGGTCAGGGAATGCTGGTTGAACGCTTCGCCGCTGGCGGTGCGCTTACCGTGATGTTTGGCTCCATAGTAGGAGGCGACGCCGGTCTGGTCGTAACCGTGCGGGTCAATGGTGTCGGTACTGGCGCAACCGGCCAGCAGGGAGAGCAGGGCGCTGCTCAGCAACAGACGCTTCATTCAAGGTTTCCCGGATACAAATGTGGGAGCGAGCCTGCTCGCGAAGAGGCCGTCAGTCGCAACATCCGTGTCGGATGTCATGGCGCTTTCGCGAGCAGGCTCGCTCCCACAGGGGATGGAGCCAGGCTTTGGATCTGGCTCCACCGTGGTCAGCCTTCGAGCTTGCTTTTCAGCAGTTCGTTCACCTGCTGCGGGTTGGCCTTGCCTTTCGAGGCTTTCATGGCCTGGCCGACGAAGAAGCCGAACATCTTGCCGCGTTTGGCTTCGTCTGCCGCGCGGTACTGTTCGACCTGTTCGGCGTTGGCCGCGAGCATTTCGTCGAGCACGGCCGAGATCGCGCCGGTGTCGGTGACTTGCTTGAGGCCGCGCTTCTCGATGATCTCGTCAGCACTGCCTTCGCCGTTGGCCATCGCTTCGAACACCACCTTGGCGATCTTGCCGGAGATGGTGTTGTCCTTGATGCGCTGCAGCATGCCGCCCAGTTGCTCGGCGGACACCGGCGAATCCTCGATGTCCAGGCCCTGCTTGTTGAGCAGGCTGCCCAACTCGACCATCACCCAGTTCGCCGCCAGTTTCGCGTCGCCACCGATGGCCGCGACTTTCTCGAAGTAGTCTGCTTGTTCACGGCTGGTGGCCAGCACGTTGGCGTCATAAGCCGACAGACCGAACTGGCTCTGGAAGCGTTCGCGCTTTTGCGGTGGCAGTTCCGGCAGGGTCGCCCGCACTTCACCGAGGAACGACTCTTCGATGACCACCGGCAGCAGGTCCGGATCGGGGAAGTAACGGTAGTCGTTGGCTTCCTCTTTCGAACGCATCGGACGGGTCTCGTCCTTGTTCGGATCGTACAGGCGAGTCTGCTGGATGACCTTGCCGCCGTCTTCGATCAGCTCGATCTGGCGCTGGATTTCCGAGTTGATCGCCTTCTCGATGAAGCGGAATGAGTTGACGTTCTTGATCTCGCAGCGAGTGCCGAACTCGACCTGGCCTTTCGGGCGTACCGAGACGTTGCAGTCGCAACGCAGCGAGCCTTCGGCCATGTTGCCGTCGCAGATGCCCAGGTAGCGCACCAGCGCATGGATCGCCTTGACGTAAGCCACGGCTTCCTTGGCGCTGCGCATGTCCGGCTCGGAAACGATTTCCAGCAGCGGCGTGCCGGCACGGTTCAGGTCGATGCCGGTGGCACCGTTGAATTCTTCGTGCAGGCTCTTGCCGGCATCTTCTTCCAGATGCGCACGGGTGATGCCGACGCGTTTGACCGTGCCGTCTTCCAGGGCGATGTCCAGGTGGCCTTTGCCAACGATGGGCAATTCCATCTGGCTGATCTGGTAGCCCTTGGGCAGGTCCGGATAGAAGTAGTTCTTGCGAGCGAACACGTTGTGCTGACCGATCTCGGCGTCAATCGCCAGACCGAACATCACCGCCATGCGCACTGCTTCCTGGTTGAGCACCGGCAGCACGCCGGGCATGCCCAGGTCGATCAGGCTGGCCTGGGTGTTTGGCTCGGAACCGAACGTGGTGGAACTACCGGAAAAGATTTTCGACCGGGTGGTGAGCTGAGTGTGAATCTCCAGCCCGATCACGACTTCCCATTGCATGTGTGTCTCCTCAGAAGCCGGTTGGGGTGCGGGTGTGCCAGTCAGTGTGTAACTGATACTGGTGCGCAACATTGAGCAAACGGCCTTCCTGGAAGTACGGCGCGAGCAACTGCACGCCCACCGGCAGACCGTCGACAAAACCGGCCGGCATCGACAGGCCCGGGAGGCCGGCGAGGTTGGCGGTGATGGTGTAGACGTCTTCCAGATAGGCCGCGACCGGGTCGCTGTTCTTCGCGCCGAGTTTCCATGCCGGGTTCGGCGTGGTCGGACCGAGGATGATGTCGACTTCATTGAACGCAGCCATGAAATCGTTCTTCACCAGGCGACGGATCTTCTGCGCTTTCAGGTAGTAGGCATCGTAGTAACCGGCGGACAGCGCGTACGCACCGACCATGATCCGGCGCTGTACTTCCGCGCCGAAGCCTTCGCCACGGGAGCGTTTGTACAGGTCGATGAGGTTTTCCGGGTTTTCGCAGCGATGGCCGAAACGCACGCCGTCGAAACGCGACAGGTTCGAGGAGGCCTCTGCCGGGGCGATCACGTAGTAGGCCGGAATCGCGTGCTGCATGTTCGGCAGGCTGATTTCCTTGATCACGGCACCGAGCTTCTGCAGCTGCTGGATGCTGTTCTGGATCAGCTCGGCAATGCGCGGGTCGAGACCGGCGCTGAAGTATTCCTTCGGCACGCCGATGCGCAGGCCTTGCAGCGACTCGCCGAGGCTGGCGGAGTAATCCGGCACTGGCTCATCGATGCTGGTGGAGTCGTTCGGGTCGAAGCCGGCCATGCCTTGCAGCAGAATCGCGCAGTCTTCGGCGGTGCGCGCCAACGGGCCGCCCTGATCGAGGCTGGAAGCATAGGCAATCATGCCCCAGCGCGAAACGCGACCGTAGGTCGGCTTCAGGCCAGTGAGATTGGTGAACGCCGCCGGCTGACGAATCGAACCGCCGGTGTCAGTGGCCGTGGCGGCTGGCAACAAACGAGCGGCAACTGCCGCCGCCGAGCCACCGGACGAACCGCCCGGCACGTGTTCCAGGTTCCAAGGGTTTTTCACTGCGCCGTACCAGCTCGACTCGTTGGCCGAACCCATGGCGAATTCGTCCATGTTGGTCTTGCCCAGAGTCACGGCGCCGGCAGCGGCCAGTTTCGCGACTACGGTGGCGTCGTACGGAGCCTTGAAGTTGTCGAGCATCTTCGAGCCGCAGCTGGTGCGGATGCCCTGGGTGCAGAACAGATCCTTGTGAGCGATCGGCGCGCCGAGCAGGGCGCCGCTCTCACCATTGGCCCGGCGTGCATCGGCGGCTTTCGCCTGCTCGATGGCCAGATCCTCGGTGAGGCTGATGAAACTGTTGAGCTGCGGATCGAGCTGGGTAATACGCGCCAGCAGTACTTTGGTCAGCTCTTCGGAGGAAAACTTTTTATCGGCGAGACCGCGGGCGATCTCGGCCAGAGTCATTTGATGCATTGCAGGCTCTTTCCCTTTAGTCGATGACTTTCGGAACCAGATACAGGCCGTTTTCGACCGCTGGTGCGATGGACTGGTAGGCCTCGCGATTATTCGTCTCGGTCACCACGTCGGCGCGCAGGCGCTGACTGGCTTCCAAAGGGTGGGCCAGCGGCTCGATACCGTCGGTATCAACGGCCTGCATTTCGTCGACCAGCCCGAGAATGCTGTTGAGGGCGGAAGTAATGTGCGGAAGATCGGCATCGTTGAGGCCAAGGCAGGCCAGATGCGCGATTTTTTCCACGTCGGAGCGTTCTAGCGCCATCGGGATTCTCCAGTGGAAAACAGAACGGACGGCGTCCGTGTGTTAGATTGTCGGAACACTACCGCACTTCTACGGTCATAAGGCCGCGATTGTGGGGCTTGGTGCACAGAAAAGCGGCCAATTTAACATATTGGCGCCTTGCCCAAAATCCCTGTCGTTGTTAGAGTTTGCCGCACTTTTTTACCCACGCGTTGCCTAGGGTCCCTTTCCCATGTTCAAGAAACTGCGTGGCATGTTTTCCAGCGATCTTTCCATTGACCTGGGCACTGCCAACACCCTTATTTACGTGCGCGAGCGCGGTATCGTCCTGAATGAGCCATCGGTTGTGGCCATTCGGACACACGGTAACCAGAAAAGTGTCGTCGCTGTCGGCACCGAGGCCAAGCGCATGCTCGGCCGTACGCCGGGCAACATTGCTGCCATTCGTCCGATGAAGGACGGCGTGATCGCCGACTTCAGCGTCTGCGAAAAGATGCTGCAGTACTTTATCAACAAGGTTCACGAAAACAGTTTCCTGCAGCCCAGCCCTCGTGTGCTGATCTGCGTTCCATGCAAGTCCACCCAGGTCGAGCGTCGCGCCATCCGTGAATCGGCCCTTGGTGCCGGTGCCCGTGAAGTGTTCCTGATCGAAGAGCCGATGGCTGCTGCGATCGGCGCCGGTCTGCCGGTTGAAGAAGCGCGCGGTTCGATGGTCGTGGATATCGGTGGTGGTACCACTGAAATCGCCCTGATCTCCCTGAACGGTGTGGTTTACGCCGAATCCGTACGTGTCGGCGGCGACCGTTTCGACGAAGCGATCATCACCTACGTGCGCCGCAACTACGGCAGCCTGATCGGTGAATCCACCGCCGAGCGCATCAAGCAGGAAATCGGTACCGCCTACCCGGGCGGCGAAGTACGCGAAGTCGATGTTCGCGGTCGCAACCTGGCCGAAGGCGTTCCACGCGCATTCACCCTGAACTCCAACGAAGTGCTCGAGGCTCTGCAAGAGTCGCTGGCAACCATCGTTCAGGCCGTGAAAAGCGCGCTGGAGCAATCGCCGCCGGAACTGGCTTCCGACATCGCCGAGCGTGGCCTGGTACTGACCGGTGGTGGCGCGCTGCTGCGTGACCTCGACAAGTTGCTGGCCCAGGAAACCGGTCTGCCGGTGATCGTTGCCGAAGATCCGCTGACTTGCGTTGCTCGCGGCGGTGGCCGTGCGCTGGAAATGATGGATAAGCACACCATGGATCTGCTTTCGAGCGAATAAGCTTCGAATGCAATACGTGGGTGAACGCACAGGCAGCACTTTGCAGTGCTGCCTGTTGGCGTTTATCTTCTGTCAGTCTTCATCCAGGCCGGTTTGATGCCGTATGAATAAACAGAACATTTGCCTGGGAGGAGCGGCTTATTAAACCGCTTTTCACCAAAGGCCCTTCGTTGGGCGTGCGCCTGTTGGTGCTGGCCGTGCTCGCGGTCGCACTGATGGTGGTCGATGCACGTTTCGACCTGCTCAAGCCCGCGCGCAAGCAAGCGTCGCTGGTGCTCATGGATGCCTACTGGATCACGGACCTGCCCGGCCGCTTGTGGGAAGGGGTCGCCAGTCAGTTCGGCAGCCGCACCGAGCTCGTCGCCGAAAACGAAAAACTCAAGACCGAAAACCTGCTGTTGCAGGGGCGCATGCAAAAGCTCGCGGCCCTGACCGAGCAGAACGTGCGGCTGCGCGAGTTGCTCAATTCCTCCGCACTGGTCAATGAAAAGGTCGAAGTGGCCGAGTTGATCGGCATGGATCCCAACCCCTTCACCCATCGCATCATCATCAACAAAGGTGAGCGCGACGGCGTGGTGCTCGGCCAACCGGTGCTCGACGCACGCGGGTTGATGGGCCAGGTGGTTGAATTGATGCCGTACACCTCGCGTGTCCTGCTGCTGACCGACACCACTCATAGCATTCCCGTGCAGGTGAACCGTAACGGGCTGCGCGCGATTGCCAGCGGTACCGGCAACCCGGAGCGCCTGGAATTGCGTCATGTCGCCGACACGGCGGACATCAAGGAAGGCGATCTGCTGGTCAGCTCCGGCCTCGGCCAGCGATTCCCGGCCGGTTATCCGGTAGCGACGGTAAAAGAAGTCATCCACGATTCCGGCCAACCGTTCGCTATCGTCCGCGCCGTGCCCACCGCCGCCCTGAACCGCAGTCGCTATCTGCTGCTGGTGTTCAGCGACAGCCGCACCGCCGAGGAACGCGCCAATGACGCGGCACAGGCCCAGGAACAGCTCGACGCCCACGGCGGTGGCCCGATGTTGCCGGCCAGCGTGCCGAAACCGTTGATCATGCCTGCCACGCCGTCGACCGCTACCGCAGCGCCGGCCGCTGAAGCCGCGGCGCCTGCCGCCACGCCAGCCAAGCCCGCCGCGAGCAAACCGCCCGCTGCCGCTCCGGCCGCTGCCAAGCCACCGGCCGCCAGCAAACCACCGGCGAAACCGCCAGCGACTACCGGGGGACGAGAGTAATGGTCGGCGCAAAAAAATCCGCAAACGGCTGGATGATCTGGCTGACGTTCTTCGTCGGCATCCTGCTCAGCGTTTCACCGTTGCCGATCTTCATGGAAATCCTTCGCCCGCTGTGGCTGGCCTTGCTCGTGACGTTTTGGGCGCTGTACATGCCGCACACGGTCGGCATGGTCACGGCGTTCTGTCTGGGGCTGGCCGAAGATGTTCTGCAGGGCGACCTGCTCGGGCAGAACGCCCTGATCCTGACTCTGATTACTTTCCTCGTGTTGTCGTTGCAGCAGCGCCTGCGCATGTTCCCGATGTGGCAGCAATGCCTGGTGATCCTGGTGATCTTCGGCCTCGCACAATTGGCGCAACTGTGGCTCAGCGCTCTGACCGGCAACCGCCAGCCAACCCTGGCGTTGGTCTTGCCGGCGCTGGTCAGTGCCTTGCTCTGGCCGTGGGTCAGCTTCGCCCTTCGCGGGATGTGCCGACGCTACAGAATCTATTGAGCCGGTGAAGCAGGGCACTGAACAGGGAGATGTTTTGATGAAACTGCTTTACCTCGCCTCCGGCTCACCGCGTCGCCGTGAATTGCTCACGCAGATCGGCGTGCACTTCGCCGCCATCAGCGCGGATATCGACGAAACCCCGCTTCCTGATGAATCCCC
Source organism: Pseudomonas sp. UF-293 (assembly GCF_058245595.1). NCBI lineage: Bacteria > Pseudomonadati > Pseudomonadota > Gammaproteobacteria > Pseudomonadales > Pseudomonadaceae > Pseudomonas > Pseudomonas sp. UF-293. The sequence goes on from NZ_JBSICA010000012.1 coordinate 16,683, forward strand.
TTCGGCCTATGTCGAACGCCTCGCGTGTGGCAAGGCTGAGGCCGGGCGCCGCTCGGTCGTCTCTGACCAGCCGTTCTGCGTGCTCGGCGCCGATACCGCAGTGGTGCTCGACGGCAAAATTCTTGGCAAACCGGTGGACGAAGCCGACGCATGCGCCATGCTGATGATGTTGTCCGGCAACGAACACGAAGTGCTGACCGCCATCGCCGTGCTTGAAGGCGAGCGTTGCGAGTCGCGGGTGGTGCGCAGTCGCGTGCGTTTCCGCACGATCAGCCGCGAAGAGGCCAGCGCTTACTGGGCCAGTGGCGAACCGCGCGACAAGGCCGGCGGCTACGGCATTCAGGGCCTGGGCGCGGTGTTTGTCGCCGGGCTCGAAGGCAGCTATTCGGCGGTGGTTGGCCTGCCGCTGTGCGAAACCTGCGAGGTGTTGGGCCATTTCGGCATACCCTGTTGGCAAAACCTGAACACGCCCTGAGCGTCGTACGAATCCAGATGCGGCCACTATCGTGAACATGCCTGAACGAGATCCTGCCATGAGTGAAGAGATTCTGATCAACATCACGCCGATGGAGTCGCGCGTGGCGGTGGTCGAAAACGGTGTGCTGCAAGAAGTCCACGTCGAGCGCACGCAGAAACGCGGGATCGTCGGCAACATCTATAAAGGCAAGATCGTTCGCGTCCTGCCGGGCATGCAGGCGGCATTCGTCGACATCGGCCTCGATCGCGCGGCTTTCATTCACGCCGCCGAAATCTCTCTGCGAGAAGGCCCGGCCGTGGAAAGCATCAGTTCGCTGGTACACGAGGGCCAGAGCCTGGTGGTACAAGTCACCAAAGATCCGATCGGCTCCAAAGGCGCACGCCTGACCACGCAACTGTCGATCCCTTCGCGTTATCTGGTGTACATGCCGCGCACCGCCCACGTCGGGATTTCCCTGAAGATCGAAGACGAAGCCGAGCGCGAGCGTCTCAAGCAGGTGGTCAGCGATTGCGTAGCCAAGGAAGGTATCAAGGAGGCCGGCGGCTTCATCCTGCGCACGGCTGCTGAAGGCGCGGGCGCTGATGAAATCCTCATGGACATCCGTTACCTGCGCCGCCTGTGGGACCAGATCAACGAACAGATCAAGACTATCGCCGCGCCGAGCGTGATCTACGAGGACCTCGGCCTGGCCCTGCGCACCCTGCGTGATCTGGTCAATCCGAAGATCGAGAAGATCCGCATCGACTCGCGGGAAACCTTTCAGAAAACCACACAGTTCGTCGCCGAACTGATGCCGGAAATCGCCGATCGTCTGGAACACTATCCGGGCGAACGGCCGATCTTCGACCTGTATGGTGTTGAAGACGAAATCCAGCGCGCGCTGGAGCGTAAGGTGCCGCTGAAGTCCGGTGGTTATCTGGTGATCGATCCGGCTGAAGCCATGACCACCATTGACGTCAACACCGGGGCGTTCGTCGGTCACCGCAATCTCGAAGAAACCATTTTCAAGACCAACCTCGAAGCGGCCACGGCGATTGCCCGGCAGATGCGCCTGCGCAATCTCGGCGGGATCATCATCATCGACTTCATCGACATGGAAGATGAAGAGCACCAGCGTCAGGTCTTGCGCACTTTGGAGAAACAGCTGGAGCGCGATCACGCCAAGACCAACATCATCGGCATCACCGAGTTGGGCCTGGTGCAGATGACCCGCAAGCGCACCCGCGAAAGCCTTGAGCAGGTGCTGTGCGAACCGTGCAGCAGTTGCCAGGGACGCGGCAAACTTAAGACCGCCGAAACCATCTGTTACGAGATCTTCCGCGAGATTCTGCGCGAGGCCCGGGCTTACCAGGCCGAGGGCTACCGGGTACTGGCCAACCAGAAAGTGGTCGATCGCCTGCTCGATGAAGAGTCCGGTAACGTCGCCGAGCTTGAAGGCTTCATCGGTCGCACCATACGCTTCCAGGTGGAAACCATGTATTCCCAGGAACAATATGACGTGGTGCTGCTCTGAAGCCCTGCATCACCACTCATTCAACGCGGCTGGCCTCAGCTTTTCGCAGTATTTTTGCCATGGGAGCCAACTGACATGGAGCGTCTGACACGCATTCTGGCCGCACTCACCCGTTGGGGGCTGGGCCTGTGCGCGTTGGTTCTGGTGTTGATGGCGTTGTACGTCAGCCTCGGCCGCGAGCTGACCCCTCTGGTGGCCGAATACCGCGCCGACATCGAAGACAAGGCCAGTGCCGCCCTTGGCATGCCTTTGCAGATTGGGGAGCTGGAAGGCAACTGGAGCGGTTTCGCGCCGATCCTGCTGGCCCATGACGTGATGGTCGGCGACGGCGCCAACGCTCTGCGCCTCGACCGCGTGCGGGTGGTGCCGGATATGTGGGGCAGCGTGCTCGCCCGCGAAGTGCGCCTCGCGCATATCCAACTCAACGGTTTGAAGATCAGCCTCAAGGAAGCCCAAGACGGTACCTGGGCGCTGGAAGGCCTGCCGGTGCAGAAGGATCAGCCGTTCGATGCGGCGGAACTGTTCCAGCGCTCGCAGATGATCAAGCAATTGTCGGTGCTCGACAGCCAGGTGACGCTGCAACCGCTCGATCACCCGCCCATGACACTCACCTATGTCGGCCTCAATCTGCGCACCGGCGCCAGCCGTCAGCGGCTCGACGCGCGGCTGACGCTGCCCGACGGCCAGCCTGTGGCGCTGAGCCTGCGTACCCAATTGCGTCCTGATCAGTGGCAGAACAGTACCATCGACGGTTATGCCAGCCTGCCGCAGAGCGACTGGTCGAAATGGCTGCCCGAGCGCCTGACCCAGCAATGGAATTTTTCCGAGATCAAGGCCGGCGGCGAACTCTGGGTCGATTGGGCCGAAGGCGCGTTGCAGAGTGCCGCGTTGCGCCTGAATGCACCGCAAGTCACGGGCGCCTACGCCGAGCGCAAGCCGATCCAGATCAACAATCTGGCGCTCAACGCCTATTACCGCAACACAGCCGAGGGAGTTAACGTCACCCTCGATTCGCTGGCCATGAGCTTTGGCGAAACCCGCTGGGAATCCCGCCTGCAGATACAGCAGACGCGCGCCAGCGCCGAGGCTGAAGAGCTCTGGCATTTGCAGGCCGATCGCCTCGATCTGACCCCGATCACGCCGCTGCTCAATGCGCTGGGGCCGCTGCCGCAGAGTTTCGCCACGGCGGTCGAGCGTTTGAAGGTGACCGGCGGCCTGCGCAATGTCCTGCTGGACTTCCGTCCAACCGCCACCGATGGCAACAAATTCGGCTTTGCCGCCAACCTCGACAACGTCGGTTTCGATGCCTATCACGGCGCTCCGGCGGCCCGAAATGTCAGTGGCAGCCTCAGTGGCAATCTGGACGGCGGTGAGTTGCGCCTCGACAGCAAGGACTTCGTCCTGCACCTCGATCCGATCTTCGCCAAGCCATGGCAGTACCTGCAGGCCAATGCGCGGCTGACCTGGAAACTCGACAAGGATGGCTTCACGCTCATTGCGCCGTACCTGAAGGTGCTGGGCGAGGAGGGCAAGATTGCCGGCGACTTCCTCATCCGCCTGCACTTCGACCATAGCCAGGAAGACTACATGGACCTGCGCGTCGGTCTGGTCGACGGCGACGGTCGCTACACTGCGAAATACCTGCCGGCCGTGTTGAGCCCGGCGCTCGATGAGTGGCTGCGCACGGCGATTCTAAAAGGCGCGGTGGATCAGGGTTTCTTCCAGTATCAGGGCTCGCTGAGCAAAAACGCCGGCGAGGCCGATCGCAGCATCAGCCTGTTCTTCAAGGTCCATGATGCCGAACTGGCGTTTCAGCCGGGCTGGCCGCACGTGAGCAAGGTCAGCGGTGACGTGTTCATCGAAGACAGCGGCGTGCGCATCTGGGCCAGCAAAGGCCAGTTGCTCGATACGCAAGTCAGCGATGTCTTCGTCAATATTCCTCACGTACCGGCCGGGCAGAACTCGCATTTGTTACTTGATGGCGCATTTGCTGGTGGCCTGGGCGACGGCTTGAAGATTCTTCAGGACGCGCCGATCGGCACCGGCGAGACCTTTGCCGGTTGGGAGGGCGCGGGTGATCTCAACGGCAAGCTCAAGCTGGATATTCCGCTGGACAAAGGCGAACAGCCGAAAATCCTCGTCGATTTCAAGACCGCCAATGCGCGATTGAAACTGGCCGAACCGAAACTGGAACTGAGCCAGCTCAAGGGCGATTTCCGCTTCGACAGTAACAAAGGCCTCAGCGGTCAGAACATCTCTGCACGGGCCTTCGACAAACCGGTGACTGCGCAGATCTTCGCGGATGGCAGCCCCAACCAGATCAAGACCCGGGTTGCGGCGTCGGGGCAGGTCGAAGTGAAAAAACTCACTGACTGGCTGGGCGTGACGCAACCGTTGCCGGTGACCGGGACGATTCCGTATCAGTTGCAGCTGAATCTTTCCGGGGCCGACAGCCAGTTGATGGTCAGCTCCAGCCTCAAAGGCGTGGCAGTTGATCTGCCGGCGCCATTCGGCATGGCCGCCGATGTCGGGCGGGACACGGTGTTCCGCATGACCTTGCAAGGGCAGGAGCGGCGTTATTGGGTCAACTACGATCAATTGGCCAATTTCACCTTTGCCGCGCCGCCGAGCAATTTTGCCGATGGGCGTGGCGAGCTGTTTCTCGGCACTGGCGAAGCGGTGCTGCCGGGTGCCAAAGGCCTGCGCATTCGCGGGGTGTTGTCGGAACTGGACGTCGCGCCGTGGCAGGATCTGGCGAATAAATACGCCGGGCAGGACCCGGGTGGCAGCGCCAAACAATTGCTCAGCAGCGCGGACATCAAGGTCGGCAAACTGACCGCGCTCGGCACCACACTGGATCAGGCCTCGGTGCAGATCAATCGCAAGCCCGGCGCATGGAATCTCGCTCTCGACAGCCAGCAGGCCAAGGGCAGCGCCAGCCTGCCGGACGCCAAGGGCGTGCCGATCGCGGTGAATCTGCAATACGTGAAGCTGCCGGCACCGGACCCGGCGGTGCAGGCCGACGAGAATGCGCCGGATCCATTGGCGTCGGTCGACCCGACGAAAATCCCGGCGCTGGATATCACCCTCAACCAGTTGTTCCTTGGTCCCGATCTGGTCGGTGGCTGGTCGCTGAAAGTGCGACCGACCCCCAAAGGCATTGCCCTGAACAATCTCGACATGGGCCTCAAGGGCATCCTCCTGCAAGGCAACGGCGGCTGGGAAGGCACGCCGGGTGCGACCAGCAGTTGGTACAAGGGGCGGATCGGTGGCAAGAATCTGGCTGACGTACTCAAGGGTTGGGGCTTCGCGCCAAGCGTCACCAGTGAAGAATTCCACATGGATGTCGATGGCCGCTGGCCGGGCTCGCCGGCGTGGCTGGCGACCAAGCGCTTTTCCGGCACCCTTGATGCCTCGCTGAACAAGGGGCAGTTTGTCGAAGTGGAGGGCGGCGCTCAGGCGCTGCGGGTGTTCGGCCTGCTCAATTTCAACTCGATCGGCCGGCGCCTGCGTCTGGACTTCTCCGACCTGTTCGGCAAGGGCTTGAGCTACGATCGGGTCAAAGGCCTGCTGGTGGCGAACAATGGTGTCTACGTTACCCGCGAGCCGATTCGCCTGACCGGGCCTTCGAGCAATCTTGAGCTGGACGGCACGCTGGATCTGGTCGACGACAAGGTCGATGCGAAATTGTTGGTGACCCTGCCGGTCACCAACAACCTGCCGATCGCCGCGCTGCTTGTCGGCGCACCGGCGGTCGGTGGCGCGCTGTTCCTCATCGACAAGCTGATCGGCGACCGCGTCGCGCGCTTCGCCAGCGTCAAGTACACCGTCAAAGGCCCATGGAAAGAGCCGAAAATCACCTTCGACAAGCCTTTTTAACTAGCAGACACTAGCCCCGTAGGAGCTGCCGAAGGCTGCGATCTTTTGATCTTGTTTTTGAAGATCAAGATCAAGATCAAGATCAAGAGATCGCAGCCTTCGGCAGCTCCTACACAGTTCTGCGTAAATTCCGAGGAGCGGCCATGTCTCTAGCGGTGATTCAAATGGTCAGCCAGAGCGACGTGCTGGCCAATCTGGCCCAGGCCCGACGCCTGCTTGAACAGGCAGCCGCTGGCGGGGCGAAACTCGCGGTGCTGCCGGAAAATTTCGCCGCCATGGGCCGTCGCGACGTTGCTGATATCGGCCGCGCCGAGGCCTTGGGCGAAGGCCCGATCCTGCCCTGGTTGAAACAGACCGCCCGCGACCTCACCTTATGGATAGTTGCCGGTACATTGCCGTTGCCACCGTTGGATCAACCCACGGGCAAAGCCAATGCCTGCTCGCTGCTGATCAACGAACACGGCGAGATCGTCGCGCGCTATGACAAGCTGCATCTGTTCGATGTCGATGTCGCCGACAATCGCGGCCGGTACCGTGAATCAGATGACTATGCTTATGGCGGTAATGTAGTGGTGGCGGACACGCCGGTGGGGCGCGTTGGTTTGAGCGTGTGTTACGACTTGCGCTTCCCGGAGCTGTACAGCGAATTGCGCGCCGCCGGTGCCGAGTTGATTACCGCACCGTCGGCCTTTACTGCCGTGACTGGCGCCGCGCATTGGGATGTCCTGATCCGCGCGCGGGCCATCGAAACACAGTGTTATATGCTGGCAGCCGCACAGGGCGGCAGCCATCCGGGGCCACGCGAGACCTTCGGGCATGCGGCGATTGTCGACCCGTGGGGGCGTGTGCTGGCCCAGCAGGATCAAGGCGAGGCGGTGTTGCTGGCCGCCCGCGACAGCGATGAACAAGCGTCCATCCGGGCGCGCATGCCGGTGACGCGTCATCGGCGGTTTTTCTCGCAGGGCGCCCAGCGGCCTGCTTCAGAACACGAATTTAAGGCGTAAATCTATGAGCGAGTTGTTGTCCTCAGTCAGTGATCACCTGTTGGCACCCGGCGGTGTCACGATCGAGAGCCTGCAAGGCGTGCTCGGCGATCTGGCCGGGCCGGGCATCGATGCCGCCGACCTGTATTTCCAGGGCCAGATTTCCGAGTCATGGGCGCTGGAAGACGGCATCGTCAAGGAAGGCAGCTTCAACCTCGATCAGGGTGTCGGCGTGCGGGCGCAGTCCGGTGAAAAAACCGGTTTTGCCTACAGCAACGCGATTACCCTCGAAGCCCTCGGCGCAGCGGCCCGTGCCGCGCGCTCGATCTCCCGCGCCGGGCAGAACGGCACCGTGCAGGCTTTCACCAGCCAGGACGTCGCGCAACTGTACGCGCCGGATAACCCGCTGGAAGTGCTCAGCCGCGCGGAAAAAGTCGAGTTACTCAAACGCATCGACGTCGCCACCCGCGCACTCGATCCACGCATTCAGCAGGTCAGCGTGAGCATGGCCGGGGTCTGGGAGCGAATTCTGGTCGCGTCCACTGATGGTGGCCTGGCCGCCGACGTGCGCCCACTGGTGCGCTTCAATGTCAGTGTCATCGTCGAACAGAATGGCCGGCGCGAACGCGGCGGGCATGGCGGCGGCGGGCGTACCGATTACCGCTACTTCCTTGCTGAGGACCGCGCCATGGGTTACGCCCGTGAAGCGTTGCGCCAGGCACTGGTCAATCTTGAAGCGATTCCGGCGCCGGCCGGTACTTTGCCGGTAGTGCTCGGTTCCGGCTGGTCCGGCGTTTTGTTGCACGAAGCGGTCGGCCACGGCCTGGAAGGCGATTTCAACCGCAAGGGCAGCTCGGCCTATAGCGGGCGTATGGGCGAAATGGTTGCCTCCAAGCTTTGCACCATCGTCGATGACGGCACCTTGAGCGGCCGTCGCGGTTCGCTCAGCGTCGATGATGAAGGCACACCGACCGAGTGCACCACGCTGATCGAAAACGGCGTACTCAAGGGCTACATGCAAGACAAGCTCAATGCGCGCCTGATGGGCGTGGCACGCACCGGTAACGGTCGCCGCGAATCCTACGCGCATCTGCCGATGCCACGGATGACCAACACCTACATGCTCGGCGGCGAAAGCGATCCGGCGGAAATCATCGCCTCGGTAAAGAAAGGTATCTACTGCGCCAACCTCGGCGGCGGTCAGGTCGACATCACCAGCGGCAAGTTCGTGTTTTCCACCAGCGAGGCCTATCTGATCGAGGATGGCAAGATCACCGCGCCGGTCAAAGGCGCGACGTTGATCGGCAACGGTCCCGAGGCGATGAGCCGGGTGTCGATGGTCGGTAACGATCTGGCGCTGGACAGCGGTGTGGGGACGTGCGGCAAGGATGGGCAGTCGGTGCCGGTAGGTGTCGGCCAGCCAACGCTGAAAATCGATGCGATTACCGTGGGTGGCACGGGCGCATAAGAAAGGTGGGGCTTTCGGGTGGCGCGCAGGACGGCCACCCGGTGACGATTTTCAACGCAGGCCGCGTTGAGTCTCGTCCAGCTCCCGAATGTATTTGAAGATCTTGCGGCTCGAAGCCGGAGGTTTGTTTTGCGCAACCTCGTGCTGGGCCTGACGGATCAGGGAACGCAATTGCTGGCGATCGGCGTCCGGGTACTCGATGACGAATTTCTCCAGTACGGCGTCATCGCCCGCGATCAGGCGGTCACGCCAGCGTTCCAGATTATGGAAGCGCTCGTTGTACTGGCGAGTGGAGGCATCGAGTTGATCGAGCAGAGTCAGAATCGCGTCCGTGTCCTGGTCGCGCATCAGTTTGCCGATGAACTGCAAATGCCGTTTACGCGCGATGTTCGCGGTGTGCTTGGGCGCATCGGCCAGTGCCCGGCGCAAAGCGTCGGTCAATGGCAGTTTGGCGACCAGATCAGGCTTGAGTGTGGTCAGGCGCTCGCCGAGGTCAACCAGCGCATGCAACTCGCGTTTGACCTGAGATTTGCTTTTTTCTCCCGTATCGAGGGAGTCGTCGTAAGAATCAACCATGGTGGCAGTCCGCAAAGAAACGCCGCCATGATAACCAGTCGGGGGCCGCTTGTCCGGCCCGGTCGCTCGATGACCCCAGCCGAAAGCAGAATTTGAGTGGAGATGAGCATGAGTGCAGTTCAAAGCGTCGGCCCGCAGGCATTGCCGGCACTGCAAGAACAGGTCGAGCAGATCATCGCCGAAGCCAAGCGCCAGGGCGCCAGCGCCTGTGAAGTCGCGGTGTCGCTGGAGCAGGGCCTGTCGACCTCGGTGCGTCAGCGCGAGGTCGAAACCGTTGAATTCAACCGTGATCAGGGTTTTGGCATCACCTTGTATGTTGGCCAGCGCAAGGGCTCGGCCAGCACCTCGGCCACCGGGCCAGAGGCGATTCGTGAAACGGTCGCAGCGGCGCTGGCTATCGCCAAACACACTTCCGAGGACGAAGCCTCAGGCCTCGCCGATGCGGCTCTGATGGCCAGGGATGTGCAGGATTTCGACCTGTTCCACGAGTGGGACATTACCCCGGAGCAGGCCATCGAGAAGGCTTTGCTCTGCGAGGCAGCGGCATTCGACGCCGATGCGCGGATCAAGAACGCCGACGGCACCACCCTCAGCACCCATCAGGGCTGCCGGGTTTATGGCAATAGCCATGGTTTCATCGGCGGTTACGCGTCGACCCGGCACAGCCTGAGTTGCGTAATGATCGCCGAAGCCGATGGCCAGATGCAGCGCGATTACTGGTACGACGTCAATCGTCAGGGCAGTCTGCTCGCCGATCCGGTGAGCATCGGCCAGCGTGCTGCGCAACGAGCAGCCAGCCGTCTGGGCGCGCGTCCGGTGCCGACGTGCGAGGTGCCGGTGCTGTTTTCCGCTGAGCTGGCGGGTGGCCTGTTCGGCAGCTTCCTCTCGGCCGTGTCGGGCGGCAGTCTGTATCGCAAATCGTCGTTTCTCGAAGGCACACTGGGGCAGAAGCTGTTCCCGGAATGGCTGACCATCGATGAGCGTCCGCATCTGATGCGTGCCATGGGCAGTGCTTCCTACGACGGTGATGGCCTGGCGACTTACGCCAAACCGTTCGTCGAAAAGGGCGAGTTGGTCTCCTACATCCTCGGCACCTATTCCGGGCGCAAGCTGGGCATGCCGAGCACCGCCAACGCGGGCGGGGTGCACAACCTGTTCGTCACCCATGGCGACGAGGATCAGGCAGCGCTGTTGAAGCGCATGGGCCGAGGTCTGCTGGTCACCGAGTTGATGGGGCACGGCCTGAACATGGTCACCGGCGACTATTCGCGCGGCGCGGCGGGCTTCTGGGTGGAGAACGGCGAGATCCAGTTCGCTGTGCAGGAAGTGACCATCGCCGGCAACATGCGCGACATGTTCAAGCAGATTGTCGCGGTGGGTAACGACCTGGAACTGCGCAGCAACATCCGCACCGGTTCGGTATTGATTGAGCGGATGACTGTCGCCGGCAGCTAAGCTTCCGATTTCGTAAAGCCGAAAAGGCGCGCCATCCGTTCTGGATGGCGCGCCTTTTTTGTTGGTTTCACTGCGATTTCCCTGTGGGAGCGAGCCTGCTCGCGAAAGCGGTGGATCAGTTGTGAAGTGCTGACTGACACCGCGCATTCGCGAGCAGGCTCGCTCCCACAAGTGACCAGAGCAAACCCGAGTGCTTGTGTTGGTTCTCATTATCATCTAATAATAAATCTCATCTCCGAACGAGTCCCGGATCATGAGTTCTGCCTTGCACGAGCAGCCCTACCTCGAAAGCTGGCGCTGGATGAGTCGCCAGATCCGTTGCGCGCTGAATCCCGACGAACCGCGCCTGATCGAACATTACCTTGCAGAAGGGCGCTACCTGTCCTGTTGCACAGCCACTTCGCCCTGGACCGTCGCCGAAACGACTTTCCGTCTGCTGCTCGACACTGCCACCGATGTCGCGTTGCCGTGGCACTGGCGCAGCCTCTGTGTCGATCAAGCCTGGCGGCCCTTGCGTGAAATGGAGCGCCTGTCGCTGTGTCAGTGCCGCTTGCAGCGCTGGCAACGCTACACCTGGCAGCTCGCCACTTGCGAGTTGCAACCCTCTATTCCCCTCACTGATTTGCTGCAAGGACACCCCAATGACCAAGACACGTATTGAGCGCGACAGCATGGGCGAACTGCAGGTGCCGGTGGACGCTCTCTACGGCGCGCAAACCCAGCGCGCAGTGGATAACTTCCCGATCAGCGGCAAACCGATGCCGACGCAGTTCATCCGCGCGCTGATCCTCGCCAAAGCCGCCGCTGCCCGGGCCAACGTCGAGTTGAACCAGATCAGCGCGGCTCAGGGCAAAGCCATCAGCGATGCCGCCCAAGGCCTACTCGAAGGCGACTTCATGCAGCATTTTCCGGTAGATATCTTCCAGACCGGGTCCGGCACCAGCTCGAACATGAACGCCAACGAAGTGATCGCCACGCTGGCCAGCCGAATGCTCGGCGAGCCGGTCAACGCCAACGATCACGTCAATTGCGGGCAAAGCAGCAACGACATCATCCCGACCACCATCCACGTCAGTGCCGCACTGGTGCTGCATGAACAACTGCTGCCGGCGCTGTTGCATCTGGTCCAGGTCATCGAGCGCAAGGCCGAGCAAGTGCATCATCACGTCAAAACCGGCCGCACCCATCTGATGGACGCGATGCCGGTGCGCATGAGCCAAGTGCTTAACGGCTGGGCGCAGCAACTCAAGGCCAACATCGCGCATCTGCAGGATTTGCTGCCAAGCCTGCAAGCGCTGGCGCAGGGCGGCACCGCGGTCGGTACCGGGATCAATGCGCATCCGGAGTTCGCCGCGCGATTCAGTCGGCACCTGAGCCAACTGACCGATGTGCAATTCGCCCCGGGCAAGGACTTGTTTGCGCTGATCGGCTCGCAGGACACCGCCGTCGCCGTCTCCGGCCAGCTCAAAGCTACTGCGGTGTCGCTGATGAAAATCGCCAATGACCTGCGCTGGATGAACTCAGGTCCCCTGGCCGGCCTCGGCGAAATTGAACTGCAAGCGCTGCAACCGGGTTCATCGATCATGCCCGGCAAGGTCAACCCGGTGATCCCGGAAGCCACCGCCATGGTCGCTGCGCAAGTGATCGGCAACGACTCGGTGATCACCGTCGCCGGGCAATCCGGCAATTTCGAACTGAACGTGATGTTGCCGATCATCGCGCATAACCTGCTGAGCAGCATCGAACTGCTGGCCAACTCCAGTCGCCTGCTCGGTGACAAGGCAATCGCTACTTTCAAGGTCAACGAATCGCGCTTGCAAGAAGCGTTGTCGCGCAACCCGATTCTGGTCACCGCGCTCAACCCCATCATCGGTTACCAGAAAGCCGCCGAAATCGCCAAGCAGGCTTACAAGGAAGGCCGCCCGGTGATCGACGTCGCCCTGGAACACACCGATCTGTCGCGTAGCCAGCTGGAAGAGTTGCTCAACCCCGAGAAACTCACCGCCGGCGGCGTGTAAACCCCGCAACCGCTTTGGAGGCTCATCATGGAGCACTGGAAACGCACGATCGAACGGGCCAATCGCTGCTTCATGCTGGGCGAATTGATCGACGCCCGCGAGGCGTACCTGCAAGCGCTGGCCCTGGCGCAAGTGTTGTTCGAACGCTGGGCGGATGCCGACGAAGCGGTGGCGGCCTGCGTCGTCTCTCATCACAACCTCGCCGACCTGCATCTGCGCCTGAGTCAACCGGAGGAGAGCGCCGAGTATCTCTGCGCCATCCACCAGCGCTTGTTGCAGACCATGCAGGACGAGCGCTTGCGTCCGGCCCTGCGTGAAGCGGCGTTGCGCCAGAGCAGCAAGACCTATGTCGAACTGTTGAATTTCATCAGCGAGCACGGCGAGTACCCGCGCACCCAGCGCCTGCTGCATCCGGACACCGGCAATGCCCGCCGCGCCTCAACTTCTCATCAGTATGGAGTCCATTGAAATGGCTTTTACCTTGCCTGCCTTGCCTTACGCCTACGATGCCCTCGAGCCGCACATCGATGCGCAGACCATGGAGATCCATTACACCAAGCATCACCAGACCTACATCAACAACCTCAACGCCGCCGTAGAAGGCACCGAGTTTGCCGAATGGCCGGTGGAAAAACTCGTTGCCAGCGTCCAGCAACTGCCGGAAAAACTTCGCGCGGCGGTGATCAATCAGGGCGGCGGGCACGCCAATCATTCGCTGTTCTGGGAAGTGATGGTGCCCAACGGTGGCGGCAAGCCCGACGGCGCGCTGGCCAAGGCTATCGACGAGCAACTGGGCGGACTCGACAGTTTCAAGGAAGCGTTCACCAAAGCCGCGCTGACCCGTTTCGGCAGCGGTTGGGCGTGGCTCAGCGTGACCCCGGAGAAAAAACTGGTCGTGGAAAGCAGCGGTAACCAGGACAGTCCGTTGATGAACGGCAACACCCCGATTCTCGGGCTCGACGTCTGGGAACATGCCTACTACCTGCGCTACCAGAACCGTCGTCCGGAATACATCAACGCGTTCTACAACGTGATCAACTGGCCGGAAGTTGCTGCGCGCTATCAGGCCGCACTGGTTTAAGCCTTCAATAAAAACAATCAGGGCTGAGTATGGGCACGGAAACACTGGCGATTGGCAGCGGGCGCATGTTTCGTTACGCGGTGGGTTCGCTGTTGCTGTTGGCGGGTATGACTTTACTGGTCGCCCACGGTGTGCAATGGCTGAATCTGGAACCCAGATTGCTGCGCGCATTGCAGGGCGGCGCCATTTGCGCCTTGGGCACGGCGCTCGGCGCGGTGCCGGTGCTAGTGATCCGGCGCATGCCGCAGGCACTCAGCGATACCTTGCTTGGGTTTGGTGCCGGGGTGATGCTGGCGGCGACGGCATTTTCGTTGATCGTGCCGGGGATCGCTGCGGCCGAAAGTCTTGGTCTGACGCCGTGGGCCGCCAGTGGCCTGATCTGCTTTGGCATTCTGCTCGGTGCGTTCGGCCTGTATCTGGTGGATCGGCGCGTTTCCGGTGCCTCGCCGGAGATGCTCGTCGGCACGCTGGAGCATCCGGTGATTCCACCGCGAATCTGGCTGTTCGTGTTCGCCATCATCGCGCACAACATTCCGGAAGGCATGGCGGTTGGCGTATCTGCCGGAGGCGGGATGGCGGACGCCGACAGTCTGGCGATGGGCATTGCGTTGCAGGATGTGCCGGAAGGTCTGGTGATTGCTTTGGTGTTGGCCGGCGCGGGAATGTCGCGGGTCAGGGCGTTTCTGATCGGCGCGGCGTCAGGGCTGGTCGAACCGGTATTTGCGTTGCTGTGTGCGTGGCTGGTCAGTCTGGCTCAGGTGCTGTTGCCGCTGGGGCTGGCACTGGCGGCGGGGGCGATGTTGCTGGTAGTGACCCACGAAGTGATTCCGGAATCGCGTCGTCATGGGCACGACAACCTGGCCAGTCTGGGCCTGTTGATCGGGTTTTGTCTGATGATGGTGATGGATACGGCGTTGGGGTGAATGGAGGCGAGGAGCAGTGTCCCCGCCTCAAGGATTATTCGCCTTCGTCGAAATACCTTTCGATCAGATCGACCAATGCGTCCATGGCTTCCTGAGCCTGTTCGCCTTCGGTGCTCAAATGGATTTTGGTGCCTTTACCCGCCGCGAGCATCATCATCGCCATGATGCTCTTGCCGTCGACAGCCGTCTCAGGCGTGCGGCCCACTCTGATCGTGCAGTCTGGATACTGACCGGCCACGCCGACGAACTTGGCTGATGCCCGCGCATGCAGACCCAGCTTATTGATGATTTCGATTTCACGAGCAGGCATCGCGGTGTGAATCCTTTAAGTGAGGTCGCGGTGGCGAACCTGGACGTTCTTCAGGGTTTTCTGCAGGGCCTGACCCAGACGTTCGGTCAGGTAGACGGAGCGGTGGTGCCCGCCGGTGCAGCCGATGGCAATGGTGACGTAGGCGCGGTTGCTGGCGGCGAAACGTGGCAGCCACTTGCTCAAATAGGTGTAGATGTCCTGATACATTTCTTCGACATCCGGCTGCTGCGCCAGATACTCGGCCACCGGTGCATCAAGGCCGGACTGCGCACGGAGCTCCGGTTTCCAGTACGGATTGGGCAGGCAGCGCACGTCGAAGACCAGGTCAGCATCGACCGGCATGCCGCGCTTGAAGCCAAATGATTCAACCAGAAACGCAGTACCGGGTTCCGGCTGATTCAGCAGGCGCAGCTTCAGGGTGTCGCGAAGCTGATAGAGGTTCAGGCTGGTGGTGTTGATTTTCAGGTCGGCCAAATCGGCGATCGGGCCGAGCAGGGCGCTTTCATCATGAATTGCTTCAGCCAGTGAGCGATTGGCGTTACTCAACGGGTGGCGACGACGGGTCTCGGAAAAACGCTTGAGCAGGGTTTCCTCGTCGGCGTCCAGATACAGCACATCGCACTTGATGTGTTTGGCACGCACGTCTTCGAGCAATTCAGGGAAGCGTGACAGATGGCTCGGCAGGTTGCGTGCGTCGATCGACACGGCGACCAGCGGCTGCGCCAGCTCCGTGTGAATCAGCGCCCGCTCGGCCAGTTCCGGCAGCAAACCGGCCGGCAGATTGTCGATGCAGTAGTAGCCGTTGTCCTCAAGGACATTCAGGGCGGTACTTTTACCCGAGCCCGAACGGCCACTGACAATGATCAAACGCATGATTAGTGCCCGTTCTGCTCGTCCAGTACAACCTGGTACAAGGCTTCATTGCTCGGAGCGCTGCGCAATTTGTCGCGCACTTCCTTGCGGTCGAGCATGCTGGCGATCTGGCGCAGCAACTCCAGATGCGCATCGGTCGCGGCTTCCGGGACCAGCAGCACAAACAACAGGTCAACCGGGGCGCCGTCGATGGCGTCGAAATCGATCGGGGCTTCGAGGTGCAACAGGGCGCTCACCGGTCCCGCGCAGCCTTTGAGGCGGCAGTGGGGGATGGCGATGCCGTTGCCAAAACCGGTGGAGCCGAGTTTTTCACGGGCGATCAGCGCCTCGAAAACATCCTGCATCGCCAGATCCGGCACTTCGCGGTGGATCAGGTTGGCAATTTGTTCGAGGGCTTTTTTCTTGCTGCCGCCCGGCGCGTTCACCTGGGAACGGCCGGGGGTCAGGATGGTTTCAAGTCGGATCATGGGATAGGGGTGTTAACGACCGGTTGCGCCCTGGAGGAGGCTCTGGGTCTTTTCCTTATGCTTTTTGAGTTGGCGATCCAGCTTGTCGGTGAGTGAGTCGATCGCAGCGTACATGTCGGTATCTTCTGCGTTGGCGACCACTTCGCTGCCGGGGATATGCAAGGTGGCTTCGATCTTCTGCTTCAGCTTTTCGACGCACATCGTGACTTGCACGTTGGTGATCTTGTCGAAATGTCGCTCCAGTCGTTGGAGTTTTTCCTCGATGTAGGAACGCAGAGGTTGGGTCACTTCCAGTTGGTGTCCACTGATGTTGACTTGCATACAGCTTCTCCTTCGTTGCCAGTGCATAAAGCGGCAGGCCGAAAAGCCTGCCACTGGAACGCTGTAACGTGGCTTACATCAACCGCTTGCGTTCGCTCGAAGGCGCGATTCCGAGGGATTCGCGGTACTTGGCGACGGTGCGGCGAGCCACCTGAATGCCTTGTGCCTCCAGTAAACCAGCGATCTTGCTGTCACTCAACGGCTTTTTCTGATTTTCCGCGGCTACCAGTTTCTTGATGATCGCGCGAATCGCCGTGGACGAGCATTCGCCGCCTTCGGAGGTGCTGACGTGGCTGGAGAAAAAGTATTTCAGCTCATAAATACCGCGCGGGGTATGCATGAACTTTTGCGTGGTCACCCGGGAAATCGTCGATTCGTGCATGCCGACCGCTTCGGCGATGTCATGCAGCACCAGCGGCTTCATCGCTTCGTCGCCGTATTCGAGGAAACCGCGCTGATGTTCGACGATCTGCGTGGCCACTTTCATCAGGGTTTCGTTGCGGCTCTGCAGGCTCTTGATGAACCAGCGGGCTTCCTGCAGCTGGTTGCGCATGAAAGTGTTGTCGGCGCTGGTGTCGGCACGTTTCACAAAACCGGCGTACTGGGCGTTGACCCGCAGGCGTGGCACCGATTCCTGGTTCAGCTCGACCAGCCAGCGCTCGTTGTCCTTGCGCACGATCACATCGGGAATGACGTATTCGGCTTCGGTCGATTCGATCTGCGAGCCCGGACGCGGATTGAGGCTCTGTACCAGCTCGATGACCTGGCGCAGCTCGTCTTCCTTGAGCTTCATGCGGCGCATCAACTGGCTGTAATCGCGGCTGCCCAGCAGGTCGATGTAATCGGCGACGAGGCGCTTGGCCTCAGCCAGCCACGGTGTTTTGGCCGGCAACTGGCGAAGTTGCAGGAGCAGGCATTCGCTGAGGTTGCGGGCGCCGATCCCGGCGGGCTCAAATTGCTGGATGCGATGCAGGACGGCTTCGATTTCATCGAGCTCGATGTCCAGTTCCGGATCGAACGCTTCAAGAATTTCTTCGAGTGTTTCGTCCAGATAGCCCTGATTGTTGATGCAGTCGATCAGAGTCACGGCGATCAAGCGATCGGTGTCGGACATCGGTGCCAGGTTCAGTTGCCACAGCAGATGGCTTTGCAGGCTCTCGCCGGCCGACGTGCGGGTGGTGAAATCCCACTCGTCGTCATCGCTGCTGGGCAGGCTGCTGGCGCTGGTCTGGTAGACGTCTTCCCACGCGGTATCCACGGGGAGTTCGTTAGGGATGCGTTCGTTCCATTCGCCATCCTCAAGGTTGTCCACCGTCGGGGCGGTTTCCTGGTAGGAGGGTTCCTGTATTTCGGCGGGCTTCTGTTCGGCGTTGTCGGCCAGAGGATCGGCGTTGTCGAAGTCGTCGCCTTCTTCCTGGCGCTCGAGCATCGGATTGGATTCCAGAGCCTCCTGGATCTCCTGTTGCAGGTCCAGGGTCGACAATTGGAGCAGACGGATGGCCTGTTGCAGCTGCGGTGTCATCGTCAGCTGCTGGCCCATTCTCAAGACTAGCGATGGTTTCATGGCAGGGGCTTAACACCTTATTCGCCGGCGCTTTGCGCCATCCACTACAGGGCGCCGAAGCGCCAAACTTAAGCAAATTATATGCCTGAAACTGAAGTGTTTGCCTAGAGCGCTGTAACAATTAAAGCGGATAAATGCGCCTTGAATCGATACAGCGCTGTCGCGCTTACAGGCGGAACTCGTGACCCAGATACACTTCCTTGACCAGATCGTTGGCCAGGATGGTCTCGGCATCACCTTCGGCGATCAGTTGACCGTCGTTGACGATGTAAGCGGTTTCGCAGATATCCAGCGTCTCACGGACGTTGTGGTCGGTGATCAGCACACCGATGCCCTTGGCCTTGAGGTGGTGGATGATCTGCTTGATGTCGCCGACCGAGATCGGGTCGACACCGGCGAACGGTTCGTCGAGCAGGATGAATTTCGGCGCAGTGGCCAGGGCACGAGCGATTTCCACCCGGCGGCGCTCACCACCGGACAGGCTCATGCCGAGGTTGTCGCGGATGTGGCTGATGTGGAATTCCTGCAGCAGGCTTTCCAGCTCCTTGCGCCGACCGGCCTTGTCGAGTTCCGGGCGGGTCTCGAGGATCGCCATGATGTTGTCGGCAACCGACAGTTTGCGGAAGATCGAAGCTTCTTGCGGCAGATAGCCGATACCGGCCTTGGCGCGGCCGTGCATCGGCTGGTGGCTGACGTCCAGGTCATCGATCAGCACGCGGCCCTGATCGGCCTGCACCAGGCCGACGATCATGTAGAAGCACGTCGTCTTGCCGGCGCCGTTCGGGCCGAGCAGGCCGACGATCTGCCCGCTGTCGATCGACAAGCTGACGTCACGCACGACCTGGCGGCTTTTATAGGCCTTGGCCAGGTGCTGAGCTTTCAGAGTTGCCATTACTGGGATTTCTCTTCGGTTTTCTTCTTCGGCTGGATCACCATGTCGATGCGCGGACGCGATTCGGTGACCTTGCTGCCCGTGGCGCGACCGGCGCTGGCCAGTTTCTTCACGGTGTCGTAGACGATTTTCTCGCCCTGAGTGGTGTTGTTGTCCTTGTCGACAACCTTGGCCTTGTCGATCAGTACGACGCGGTTTTGCGCGGCATGGTACTGAATCGTCACACCCCAGCCCTGTACAGGCTTGGTGTCGCCAGCAGTCTGCATCTGTTCGAAGTAGGCGAGGTTGCCGACTGAAGTCACCACGTCGATATCACCGGTCGGGGTGCGGGTGATGGTCACAGTGTTGCCGGTGACCTTCATCGAACCCTGGGTAATGATCACGTCACCTTTATAGGTGGCGATGCCATTCTTGTCGTCCAGTTGGGCGTCGTCGGCCTGAATGCGGATAGGCTGCTGCTGATCGTTCGGCAGGGACCAGGCGCTCGCGCTTCCCAGTGCTGCGCCCAGACTGAGCAAAATAGGGAGGGTTTTAACGAGCCTCATACTGTCCTCTTACGTTCGATTGCAGGTGTATCCTGCTGTCCTTCAGGTACGCTTTCATTCCGACGCCAGTCGACACGCCACCAGCGCCCTCGATTCTAACGGGTTGCGCAGTCTGCGCATATTCCTGCTGCGGGAACACGGTCATGCGGGTGCTGGTGATCAGGGTGCCGCGCTTTTTCTCATCGGTGCGCTGCACGCGGACCGAATCGATCAATTCCACTTCGGTACCGCCCGAGTTCACTTCGCCGCGTTCGCTGGTCACGTGCCAGGGGAAGTCGGTACCGCGATACATGTTCAAGTCAGGCTTGGTCACCAGGGTTACATCGGTCGCCTTGACGTGCTCGGCCTTGTCGGAAGTCATCTCGTACTGCACCTTGCCGTCGGGCAGGTACTGAATGGTGTGCGTGTTGGTCGCGTACCAGTCGATCGGATTCTCGGCGGTCGAGACCGGCGGCTTGTCGAGGAAGCGCTCCGGGCTGATGTTCCAATAGCCGACCGCAGCGAAAATCGCCGCGATGCAGCCGAACAGCAGGAAGTTGCGAAACTTTTTGCTAAACATGGTCAGGCTCACAGGTACGCGGCGTTGGCCGCTTCGAGGCGGCCCTGGGCGCGCAGGATCAATTCGCAGAATTCGCGGGCGGCACCCTCGCCGCCACGGGCGCGGGTAACGCCGTGGGCGTGTTCGCGGACGAAATCGGCAGCGTTGGCCACCGCCATGCCCAGCCCTACACGGCGGATTACCGGCAAGTCTGGCAGATCGTCACCGAGATAGGCGACTTCTTCATAGCTTAGGCCCAGTTGCGCGAGCAGACCGTCGAGTACCACCAGTTTGTCTTCACGCCCCTGAAACAGATGGGGGATGCCGAGGTTTTTCGCGCGACGCTCGACCACCGGGGTCTTGCGACCGCTGATGATCGCGGTTTGTACGCCGGCATTCATCAGCATCTTGATACCCTGGCCGTCGAGGGTGTTGAAGGTCTTGAACTCGCTGCCGTCTTCGAGGAAGTACAGGCGCCCATCGGTGAGCACGCCGTCGACGTCGAACACAGCCAGTTTGATTGCTTTGCCGCGTTGCAGCAGATCGTTGCTCATTACATGACTCCTGCGCGCAGCAGATCGGAGAGGTTGAAGGCGCCGATCGGGCGATCCTCCTCGTCGACGACTACCAGGGCGTTGATTCGATGGTCTTCCATGATTTTCAGGGCTTCGGCGGCGAGCATGTCGGGCCGGGCGGTCTTGCCGTGTGCAGTCATCACTTGGTCGATGGTGGCGCTGCGGATGTCGATGGCGCGATCCAGCGTGCGGCGCAAATCACCGTCGGTGAAGATCCCGGCGAGCTTGCCGTCGGCTTCAAGGATAGCGGTCATGCCCAGACCTTTGCGGGTCATTTCCATCAGTGCGTCTTTGAGCAGGGTGCCGCGTTGTACCTGTGGCAGCTCTTGCCCGGCGTGCATGACGTTTTCCACTTTCAGCAGCAGGCGACGGCCAAGGGCGCCACCCGGATGCGAGAAGGCAAAATCTTCAGCGGTGAAACCACGCGCTTCCAGCAAGGCCACGGCCAGAGCGTCACCCATGACCAGCGCGGCGGTGGTCGAAGAGGTCGGTGCCAGATTCAGCGGGCAGGCTTCGTGCTCGACATGCACATTGAGATTGACCTCGGCTGCCTTCGCCAATGGCGACTGCGGATTGCCGGTGACGCTGATCAGTTGAATGCCCAAGCGCTTGATCAACGGCAACAGAGTCACGATTTCATTGGTCGAACCAGAGTTCGACAGGGCCAGAATAACGTCGTCGCGGGTGATCATGCCCATGTCGCCGTGGCTGGCTTCGGCCGGATGCACGAAAAACGCCGGGGTGCCGGTGCTGGCCAGGGTCGCGGCGATCTTGTTGCCGATATGCCCGGATTTGCCCATGCCGACTACGACCACGCGGCCCTTGCTGGCCAGAATCATCTCGCAGGCGCGTACGAAATCGGCGTCGATATGGGCCATCAAGCCTTGGACGGCTTCCACTTCGAGGCGGATGGTGCGTTGTGCCGATTGAATCAGGTCGCGGGTTTTGCTCATGTCAGAATCGTATGGGCCGATGAAAAGGCGGCGATTATAGCGGTTATGTGGCAAAGCCTCACGCAAGTTCGACGTGCTTTGTCATTACTGGTTACCAAAACCCTCTGAAACTCGCTCAGACCCTCTTCAGTCGGCGATCTTGGCCGGGTTCTCGCTTGGGCGCTCAGCCTTTGCAGTGATATAGTTCGCCGCCAGTTCGGCCTGCCCGGGATGCAGGTGTTTCCGAGGAAAGTCTGGCATCCCAGTGAGAGGCTGCATCGCAAGGAGTTTAGATGAGTGCCGATAACGCCTACGCGGTCGAGCTGAAGGGAGTCTCCTTCAAGCGCGGTGCGCGGAGCATTTTCAATAACGTCGATATCCGCATCCCGCGCGGCAAGGTCACCGGCATCATGGGGCCTTCCGGGTGCGGCAAGACCACGCTGCTGCGCCTGATGGGCGCGCAGTTGCGGCCGTCCGGCGGCGAAGTCTGGGTCAACGGGCAGAACCTGCCGACGCTGTCGCGCAGTGATCTGTTCGATGCGCGCAAGCACATGGGCGTGCTGTTTCAGAGCGGTGCGCTGTTCACCGACCTCGATGTGTTCGAGAACGTAGCCTTTCCGCTGCGGGTGCACACCCAACTGCCGGAAGACATGATCCGCGACATCGTCCTGCTCAAATTGCAGGCGGTGGGGCTGCGTGGCGCCATCGAACTGATGCCGGACGAACTGTCCGGTGGCATGAAGCGCCGCGTTGCGCTGGCCCGGGCGATTGCCCTCGATCCGCAGATTCTCATGTACGACGAGCCCTTCGTGGGCCAGGACCCGATCGCCATGGGCGTGCTGGTACGCCTGATCCGCCTGCTCAACGATGCACTGGGAATCACCAGTATCGTGGTCTCCCATGACCTGGCGGAAACCGCGAGCATTGCCGACTACATCTATGTAGTGGGCGATGGTCAGGTGCTGGGGCAGGGCACGCCGGACGAACTGATGAATTCGGATGAACCGCGTATCCGCCAGTTCATGACCGGCGATCCCGATGGCCCGGTGCCGTATCACTTTCCAGCGACGGATTACCGCGCAGATCTTCTGGGGAAGCGCTGATGCGCAGAATTTCATTGATGGAACGCGTGCGTCGGTTCGGCGAATCGGCGATCGACGCGGTCGCGGTGTTTGGTCGAGCGACCCTGTTCCTGTTTCACGCCCTGCTGGGCCGTGGCGGTATCAGCGGTGGTTTCGGCCTGTTGATCAAACAACTGCATTCGGTCGGCGTCATGTCGCTGGTGATCATCGTGGTCTCCGGCATTTTCATCGGCATGGTGCTCGCGCTGCAGGGCTTCAGCATTCTTTCCAGCTATGGTTCAGAGCAGGCGGTGGGGCAGATGGTCGCCCTGACGCTGCTGCGTGAACTGGGGCCGGTGGTCACCGCGTTGCTGTTTGCCGGTCGCGCCGGTTCGGCGCTGACCGCCGAGATCGGCAACATGAAATCCACCGAGCAGCTGTCCAGCCTGGAAATGATCGGTGTCGATCCGCTCAAGTACATCATCGCCCCGCGCCTGTGGGCCGGCTTCATTTCCCTGCCGGTGCTGGCGATGATCTTCAGCGTCGTCGGCATCTGGGGCGGTTCGTGGGTCGCGGTCGATTGGCTGGGCGTCTACGAAGGCTCCTACTGGGCGAACATGCAGAACAGCGTGACCTTCACCAGCGACGTGCTCAATGGCGTGATCAAAAGTGTCGTTTTCGCCTTTGTCGTGACCTGGATCGCCGTATTCCAAGGCTATGACTGTGAACCCACTTCCGAGGGAATCAGTCGCGCCACCACCAAGACCGTGGTGTTTGCCTCGCTGGCAGTGCTCGGCCTGGACTTTATTCTGACCGCTTTGATGTTTGGAGATTTCTGATGCAAAACCGCACCCTGGAAATCGGTGTCGGCCTGTTCCTGCTGGCAGGGATCCTGGCTTTGCTGCTGCTCGCCTTGCGCGTCAGCGGCCTGTCTCCGACTTCGTCCACCGACACTTACAAGTTGTATGCGTATTTCGACAATATCGCCGGTTTGACGGTCAGAGCCAAAGTGACCATGGCCGGTGTGACCATCGGCAAGGTCACCGCTATCGATCTGGATCGCGACAGCTTCACCGGTCGGGTCACGCTGCAAGTGGATAAAAAGGTCGACAACCTGCCGGTCGATTCCACAGCGTCTATCCTCACCGCGGGTCTGCTGGGCGAGAAGTACATCGGTATCAGCGTCGGCGGCGAGGACACCCAGTTGAAAGACGGTGGAACCATCCACGACACGCAGTCGTCACTGGTACTGGAAGACCTGATCGGTAAATTCCTGCTCAATACCGTTAGCAAAGACGCCAAATGAGGAGCTTTTGAATGATCTCTATCTTGCGACGTGGCCTGTTGGTGTTGCTCGCGGCCCTGCCGTTGATGGCTAACGCTGCACCGGGGCAATCGGCTCATGACCTGATTCAGGACACCACGAACCGGATGCTTGCCGATTTGCAGGCCAACAAAGAGAAGTACAAGCAGGATCCGCAGGATTTCTATGCGGCGCTGAACAGCATCGTTGGTCCGGTGGTAGATGCCGAGGGCATCTCGAAAAGCATCATGACCGTGAAGTATTCGCGCAAGGCTACGCCTGAGCAGATGCAACGCTTTCAGGAAAACTTCAAGCGCGGCCTGTTCCAGTTCTACGGCAACGCTTTGCTGGAATACAACAACCAGGGTATTACCGTTGACCCGGCCAAAGACGAATCGGGCGACCGCACCAGCGTCAACATGACCGTCAAGGGCAGCAACGGCGCGATCTATCCGGTGCAATACACGCTTGAGAAGATCAGCGGCGAGTGGAAACTGCGCAACGTGATCATCAACGGCATCAATATCGGCAAGCTGTTCCGTGACCAGTTCGCCGACGCCATGCAACGCAATGGCAACGATCTGGACAAGACCATCGATGGCTGGGCCGGTGAAGTGGCCAAGGCCAAGCAGGAAACCGACAAAGCCGCCGCGAAGCCAGCGCAATGAGTGAGGCGGCAGTTCGTATGAGTGATGTCGACGAGCTGGTGCTCAGCGGCGTGCTGGATTACCGCACCGGGCCTGGCCTGCGCAAGGAAGGGCAGGCGCTGATCAAGTCGAGCAAGGCATCGGCGCTGGTCATCGATTGTTCGGCGGTGCAGAAGTCCAGCAGCGTCGGCCTGTCGTTGCTGCTGTGCTTCATGCGTGATGCGCAGGCGGCCGGCAAGGCTGTCAGCATCCGCGCGATGCCCGAAGACATGCGCGAAATTGCTCAGGTCAGCGAGTTGACCGAGCTGCTGGCGCACCCCTGAACCCGCATCTATAAAGAAGCCCCCCGTCAGAGTCCTGCGTTGCGGGGTTCGCAGGCGCGGGGCTTTTTTGTATGATGTCCGACCCGTGCGCACAGGGCGCCGATTGAGGTTGAGCATGCAGGCCGTAGAAGTGAAGAGCTTCCTAGAAGGAAAGCTGCCAGGAACGCTGGTAGAAGTTGAAGGCGAAGGCTGCAACTTCCAGCTGAACGTGATCAGCGATGAACTGGCGGCGTTGAGCCCGGTGAAGCGTCAGCAGCAGGTCTATGCCCATTTGAACCCATGGATCACCGATGGCAGCATCCATGCGGTCACTATGAAATTTTTCAGCCGCGCGGCCTGGGCCGAGCGCACCTGAGCCCTAAGGCGTCGAGATACTAATGGATAAATTGATTATTACCGGTGGCGCTCGTCTTGATGGCGAGATCCGCATTTCCGGCGCGAAGAACTCCGCCCTGCCGATTCTGGCTGCGACCTTGCTGTGCGATGGCCCGGTCACCGTCGGTAACCTGCCGCACCTGCACGACATCACCACCATGATCGAGCTGTTCGGGCGCATGGGCATCGAGCCGGTGATCGACGAGAAGCTCAGCGTCGAAATCGACCCGCGCACCATCAAGACCCTGATCGCCCCGTACGAACTGGTGAAAACCATGCGTGCGTCGATTCTGGTACTGGGCCCGATGGTCGCGCGTTTCGGTGAAGCCGAAGTGGCACTGCCTGGCGGTTGCGCCATCGGTTCGCGTCCGGTCGACCTGCACATTCGCGGTCTGGAAGCCATGGGCGCGGTCATCGACGTCGAAGGCGGCTACATCAAGGCCAAGGCGCCTGAAGGCGGCCTGCGCGGCGCGCACTTCTTCTTCGACACCGTCAGCGTGACCGGTACCGAAAACATCATGATGGCCGCTGCTCTGGCCAAGGGCCGCAGCGTGTTGCAGAACGCCGCGCGCGAGCCTGAAGTAGTCGACCTGGCGAACTTCCTCAATGCCATGGGCGCCAAGGTTTCCGGCGCCGGCACCGACACCATCACCATCGATGGCGTCGAGCGCCTGGGTTCGGCTTTCTACAAAGTCATGCCTGACCGTATCGAAACCGGCACCTACCTGGTCGCCGCTGCCGTGACCGGTGGTCGCGTCAAGGTCAAGGACACCGATCCGACCATCCTCGAAGCGGTGCTGGAAAAGCTCCGTGAAGCCGGTGCGGAAATCACCTGCGGTGAAGACTGGATCGAGCTGAACATGCACGGCAAGCGCCCGAAAGCGGTCAACGTGCGCACTGCGCCGTACCCGGCGTTCCCGACCGACATGCAGGCCCAGTTCATCTCGCTTAACGCCATTGCCGAAGGCACTGGAGCGGTGATCGAGACGATCTTCGAAAACCGTTTCATGCACGTGTACGAACTGCACCGCATGGGCGCGCACATCCAGGTTGAAGGCAACACTGCCATCGTCACCGGTATCGAGAAACTCAAGGGCGCGCCAGTCATGGCCACCGACCTGCGTGCATCGGCCAGTCTGGTGATTTCGGCGCTGGTTGCCGAAGGCGACACGCTGATCGACCGCATCTACCACATCGACCGTGGTTACGAGTGCATCGAAGAAAAACTGCAAATGCTGGGTGCCAAGATCCGTCGCGTTCCGGGCTGATCGCTGCATCGGGACACACGGACGTGTCCACTGAATTCGTTTCGAGTCGAGGGTGTGCGCACCCTCGATGTGTGTCCGGCGCCGATTGCGACCGGGCATGAGTACCTTGATAAGGACTGACGTTTCCCATGTTGACCATCGCACTGTCCAAGGGCCGCATCCTTGACGACACCCTGCCGCTTCTCGCTGAAGCGGGCATCGTGCCGACCGAGAATCCGGACAAGAGCCGCAAGCTGATCATTCCCACGACCCAGGACGACGTGCGTCTGCTGATCGTGCGTGCCACCGACGTGCCGACCTATGTCGAGCATGGCGCGGCCGACCTCGGCGTCGCCGGTAAGGACGTGCTGATGGAGTACAGCGGCCAGGGTCTGTACGAGCCGCTGGACCTGCAGATCGCCCAGTGCAAGCTGATGACCGCCGGCAAGATCGGCGCGGCCGAGCCCAAGGGCCGTCTGCGCGTGGCGACCAAGTTCGTCAACGTTGCCAAGCGTTATTACGCCGAGCAGGGCCGTCAGGTCGACATCATCAAGCTGTACGGCTCGATGGAACTGGCGCCGCTGATCGGGCTGGCCGACAAGATCATCGACGTGGTCGACACCGGCAACACCCTGCGCGCCAACGGCCTGGAGCCACAGGAACTGATCGCCACGATCAGCTCGCGTCTGGTCGTCAACAAGGCTTCAATGAAAATGCAGCACGCCCGAATCCAGGCGTTGATCGACACCCTGCGCAACGCAGTGGAATCGCGACACCGCGGCTGATCTACCTGCGCGGCCCGAGGCCGCGCCGTCTATCCGCCTCATAGCCAGAATTCTCAGGTGCCCAAGCGGATCGAATGCTAGTTTCGGGCGCCTGAGTTATTTGCCATTCCTATGAGGCTCTCGCTATGACCGCAACCACTGCAATTCGCCGACTCAACGCTGCTGACCCGGATTTCGCGCATCATCTGGATCATCTGCTGAGCTGGGAAAGTGTGTCTGACGACTCGGTCAATCAGCGCGTTCTGGACATCATCAAGGCTGTGCGCGAACGTGGTGACGCAGCGCTGGTCGAGTTCACCCAGAAGTTCGACGGTCTTGAAGTCGCCTCGATGGCCGACCTGATCCTGCCGCGCGAGCGCCTCGAACTGGCCCTGACCCGCATCACGGTGCCGCAACGCGAGGCCCTGGAAAAAGCCGCCGCCCGGGTGCGCAGCTATCACGAAAAACAGAAGCAGGATTCCTGGAGCTACACCGAAGCTGACGGCACGGTGCTCGGCCAGAAAGTCACGCCACTGGATCGCGCAGGCCTTTACGTGCCGGGCGGCAAGGCCTCGTATCCGTCGTCGGTATTGATGAACGCGATTCCGGCGAAGGTGGCCGGCGTGACCGAAGTGGTCATGGTCGTGCCAACCCCTCGCGGTGAAATCAACGAGCTGGTGCTGGCCGCTGCCTGCATCGCCGGTGTCGACCGCGTGTTCACCATCGGCGGCGCGCAAGCGGTTGCCGCCCTGGCTTACGGCACCGAAAGCGTGCCGCGTGTCGACAAGGTTGTCGGCCCGGGCAATATCTATGTGGCCACGGCCAAGCGCCATGTGTTCGGCCAGGTCGGCATCGACATGATCGCCGGCCCTTCGGAAATTCTTGTGGTCTGCGACGGCCAGACCGATCCGGACTGGATCGCCATGGACCTGTTCTCGCAAGCCGAGCACGACGAAGACGCGCAAGCGATTCTGGTCAGCCCCGACGCCGAGTTCCTCGACAAGGTGGCCGCGAGCATCGATAAATTGCTGCCGACCATGGACCGCGCGACCATCATCGAAACTTCGATCAATGGCCGTGGTGCGCTGATTCAGGTGAGCGACATGGCGCAGGCCATCGAAGTCGCCAACCGCATCGCCCCGGAACACCTGGAATTGTCGGTCGCTGATCCACAAGCCTGGCTGCCGCAGATTCGTCACGCCGGTGCGATCTTCATGGGGCGCCACACTTCCGAAGCGTTGGGCGACTACTGTGCGGGCCCGAACCACGTGTTGCCGACTTCCGGCACCGCGCGCTTCTCCTCGCCACTGGGCGTCTACGACTTCCAGAAGCGCTCGTCGATCATCTTCTGCTCCGAGGCCGGCGCTTCCGAGCTGGGCAAAACTGCATCGGTACTGGCCCGTGGCGAATCACTGAGCGCCCACGCGCGCAGCGCCGAATACCGCATCAAAGACGAAGACTTTCTGAAAGGGCAGGGGAACTGAGCGATGAGTAAATTCTGGAGCCCGTTCGTCAAGGATCTGGTGCCCTACGTGCCGGGCGAACAGCCGAAGCTGACCAAGCTGGTCAAGCTCAATACCAACGAAAATCCGTACGGCCCGTCGCCAAAAGCGCTGGCCGCGATGCAGGCCGAGCTCAACGACAACCTGCGCCTGTACCCGGACCCGAACAGTGACCTGCTGAAAAACGCCGTGGCCCAATACTACGGCGTGCAAACCAGTCAGGTGTTCCTTGGCAACGGTTCGGACGAAGTGCTCGCGCACATCTTCCACGGTCTGCTGCAACACGATCAGCCGCTGCTGTTCCCGGACATCAGCTACAGCTTTTATCCGGTCTACTGCGGTCTGTACGGCATTGAATTCGATGCGGTGCCACTGGATGCGCAATTCCAGATCAACCCCGCCGACTATGCCAAACCGAATGGCGGGATCATTTTCCCCAACCCGAACGCGCCGACCGGTTGCTTGCTGGCGCTGGAAGCCGTCGAGCAAATCCTCAAGGCCAGCCCGGATTCGGTGGTCGTGGTGGATGAGGCCTACATCGACTTTGGCGGCGAGACGGCGATCAGTCTGGTCGATCGTTATCCGAATCTGCTGGTGACGCAGACTCTGTCCAAGTCACGCTCGCTGGCTGGCCTGCGCGTCGGTCTGGCGGTAGGGCATGCGGATCTGATCGAGGCGCTGGAGCGGATCAAGAACAGCTTCAACTCCTATCCACTGGATCGTCTGGCGATTGTCGGTGCGGCGGCGGCTTTCGAGGATCGCGAGTATTTCGACAAGACCTGTCGTCAGGTGATCGAGAGTCGTGATTGGGTCGTTGCGCAATTGCAGGCCAAGGGCTTTGAAGTCCTGCCGTCGGCGGCCAACTTCATTTTCGCTCGCCACCCGCAGCATGACGCGGCGGGGCTGGCGGCCAAGTTGCGTGAGCAGGGTGTGATCGTACGGCACTTCAAGCAGGAGCGGATTGCGCAGTTCTTGCGGATTTCGATTGGTACGCCGGAGCAGAATCAGGCGCTGATTGACGGCCTCGGCGCCCTTTAAGCGACACTGAACTTGTGGGAGCGAGCCTGCTCGCGAAAGCGGTCTTTCATTCAATGCCAGTGCTGAATGTTGTACCTATTCGCGAGCAGGCTCGCTCCCACATTTGCTCATTGTGTTTAGTCGTGATGCGGCTCGCCAACGAATGTCAGCGAACTGAACAACCCACGACTATCCACATCCACACTGTCCTTCACCGGCACTTCAACCTGCGCCGCAATCACATTCAAACCCTCATTTCTCACCAATACCTGCGCACGGCCATCTTTGTCCGTCTCGGTACTCAGCGTGTTCGGCGCGCTGCGATAGTCGCCATACAACTTCACTCCTGCGGCCGGTTTGCCATCGAGCAGCACCCGCACCGGTAACGATTTGCCCGGCCCGACCGTCAGTGGATCAACCTCCGGCAGGATCAGCAGTTTGATCTGCTCCAGTTTCGGCAACTTCGCCCCCGGCTGATAGATCGCCAGGCTGTACTTGAACGTCTGCGTGGCCTCGATGGCGCCGGGTACTTTGCTGCGGCCTTCGTTGATCCACTTCTTGTCCGCCGTCTGCGACCACATGCCATTGTTCAGCGCCACGGCCATCAACGCCGGCGGCTTCAACGGTTTCAGCCGGGCATGATCGGCCAGGCGCTCGACGCTGACCGGGATCATTTTGCCGCTTGCGTCATAAGCCCAGGCACCGCTGATTTTTTGTGCCTTGAAGGCGTTGTCTTCGGCGCCGTGACCGTAGACCACTTCGATGTTGCCGCGTCGTTCTTCTGTCCACAGGCCGTGGGCCGACACTTGGCCTGCGAACAGCGCAGCGATGAGCAGAAGGGTTTTGCCGTAGTGCATGGTGACGTCCTTTTACAGGTTGAGTGTCAGGCTGACAGTGAAATTGCGCGGCTCGCCGGGGTTGACCCAGTAGTTGCTGTAGGAGCGCTCGTAATATTTCTCGTCGAAGATGTTGTTCAGGTTCAGGCCGACCGTGACGTTGTCGCTGGCCTTGTAATGCGCGAGCAAGTCGACGGTCTGGTAGGCCGGCAATTCGAAGTCGCTGCCGGATTCGCCCGAGCGATCCCCGACGTAGGTGAACGCTGCACCGACGTCTGAACCGCGCAGTCGGCCATCCTGAAATTCATAAACACCCAGCAGACTGCCGCTGCGTTTAGCCACGCCGAGGATGCGGCTGCCGGTAGGAATGGTCGCGTCGCCCTTGGTCACCTCGGCGTCGATGTAGGCGAAGGCGCCGATGACCCGCACCGCGTCGGTCACCTGGCCGCTCACTTGCCAATCGAAACCCTGACTGCGCGCCTTGCCCATGGCGCGGCTGGTGTCGGTGCCCGGATCGAGGGCGAGGACGTTTTCCTTGTCGATGTGGAAGAAGGCGAGGGTGCTGCTCACGCGCTCATCGAACAGCTCGTTCTTGATCCCCACTTCGTAACCTACGCCTTCTTCCGGATCGAAGGATTTGCCGGAGGCATCCAGGCCGTTGTTCGGTTTGAACGAGGTCGAGGCGTTGGCGAACAGGCCGGTATTTGGCGTGATCTGATAGAGCAGGCCGGCGCGTTGAGTCAGCGCGTCGTGGCGCTGCTGGCTTCTGGCATTACGGCTGTGATCGTCGATGCGCTGATCGAAGTGCTCGAAGCGCGCACCGAGCATGCCGCGCAACTTGTCAGTGAAGATGATCTGGTCCTGCAGATTCAGCGCCTGGCTTTCGACGTGTTCGAAGAAGTCGGTGCCCGAGCGTGCGCCGTTGGGTTTCGGCTGGCCGTAGAGCGGCTTATAGATGTCGATGGCGTAGGGGCCGCCAGCAATGGTGGTGACGCGCTCGTCCTTGCGATAGTTCTCGTACTCGGTGCCGATCAGCAATTCGTGCTGCCACGGCCCGAGATCGAACAGACCGCGCAGTTCCAGTTGGGTGATGCTGTCGTGCCAATTCGTGTCGCGTTCGCGAAAGCGGCGGTTCACCGTGTGGCCATCGGCGTTCAGCGCCCGCTGTTCCGAGGCGTCGCCCCAGAGCTTGCCTTCCTTGTAATGGCTGGCCAAGCGCAGTTTCCAGCTGTCGTTCAGATGGTGTTCAAGAGTGGCCTGGAGCAGGTTGTTGTGGTTATCGATGTTGCCGTCGTTGGGTTCGCCCAAGAACGTCGAGCGCGATACGCCGCTCCATTTGTTGTTCGGCGCCACGACGCCACGATCGAACGTCGAGTTGTGACGGACGATTTCGCTTTCCACCAGCAGCGATGTATCCGGGCTCAACTGCCAACTGATCGAAGGCGCAACGAAGACCCGCTGGCTGTCGACGTGGTCGCGAAAGCTGTTGTTGTCTTCTACGGCGAGGTTGATGCGCGAGAGCACATCGCCCTGTTCATCGAGGGGCGTGTTGACGTCCAGCGCGGTGCGATAGCGGTCCCAACTGCCAGCGCTGGTTTGCAGAGTGGTGAACGCTTCCGGCTGTGGTTTCTTGGTGACGATGTTCACCGTACCGCCCGGATCTCCCCGGCCGTAAAGGCTGGCGGCCGGGCCTTTGAGCACTTCGATGCGCTCGATGTTGGCGGCATCCGGCGTGCTCGGATAACCGCGATTGGCACTGAAGCCGTCCTTGTAGAACTCGGACGTCGTGAAGCCGCGCACGCTGTATTCGTACAGGGTCAGGCCGCCGAAGTTGTTCTGCTTCGACACGCCGCCGGCAAAATCCAGGGCGCGCTCGACGCTGCTGCTGCCCAGATCCGAGAGCACACTGGCCGGAACCACGCTGATGGCTTGTGGGATATCGCGGATCGCTGTGTCGGTTTTGGTCGCACTGGCCGAGCGAGTCGCGCGATAACCGCTGACCGGGCCGGTCGGGGATTCGTAGTCGGAAGTGACGCTGATGGCTTCCAGCTCAATGGGCTGCGGCTCATCGGCGAAGGCGGGATCGCAGAGCAAACCCAGGGTCAGGCCCAGCAGCGAGGCCTTTTTGCGAGACGACATGTTATGTTGTTCCAATTGCTAGAATTGAAACAATATAACATGCCTGTTGAGAATGTCTGTTATTCGCGCCGTTGGCGCGAAAACATTTTTATTCTTCTTTTTCTTTGACTGGCGCCGGCGGTGGACGCAGGCCGATTTCAGCGGTCAGCTTCAGCTCCTTGCCGTTGCGCATGACCTGGATTGTCACCTTGTCGGTCGGTTTGATCCGCGCCACCTGGTTCATCGAGCGGCGGCCATCGCCGGCCGGTTCGCCATCGATACTCAGGATCACATCGCCCAGTTGCAAGCCGGCTTTCTGCGCCGGGCCGTCACGGAAGATCCCGGCGACGACAATCCCCGGACGCCCGGACAAGCCAAACGACTCCGCCAGTTCCTGAGTCAGCGGTTGCACTTCGATGCCCAGCCAGCCACGAATCACCTGGCCGTGCTCGATGATCGACTTCATCACCTCCATCGCCAGTTTCACCGGGATGGCAAAACCGATGCCTTGCGAGCCGCCGGATTTGGAAAAGATCGCCGTGTTGATGCCGGTGAGGTTGCCGTTGGCATCGACCAACGCACCGCCGGAGTTACCCG
The DNA here is from genome assembly GCF_058245595.1 of Pseudomonas sp. UF-293. NCBI lineage: Bacteria > Pseudomonadati > Pseudomonadota > Gammaproteobacteria > Pseudomonadales > Pseudomonadaceae > Pseudomonas > Pseudomonas sp. UF-293. Next base: position 49,864 of record NZ_JBSICA010000012.1, read on the forward strand.
GGTTGATGGCCGCATCGGTCTGGATGAAGTCTTCGTAGTTGTTCAGCCCCAGCTGATTGCGGCCGGTGGCACTGATGATGCCCATGGTCACGGTCTGGCCGACGCCGAACGGGTTGCCGATGGCCAGCGCGACGTCGCCGATGCGAATGCTGTCGGACCGGCCGACGGTGATTGCCGGGAGGTTTTTCAGGTCGATTTTCAGGACAGCCAGGTCGGTTTCCGGATCGCTGCCAATCACTCGGGCCAAGGTCTCACGGCCATCCTTCAACGCCACGACGATCTGGTCGGCGCCGCTGGTGACGTGGTTGTTGGTAAGGATGTAGCCTTCCGGGCTCATGATCACGCCGGAGCCGAGGCTCGATTCCATGCGCTTCTGTTTCGGCGAGTTGTCACCAAAGAAGCGGCGGAACTGCGGATCCTCGAACAAGGGATGCGCCGGTTTGTTGATGACCTTGGTGGTGTACAGGTTGACCACCGACGGTGCGGCGATGCCCACTGCATCCGCATAGGACACCGGCCCCTGTTGCACGACCGTTGTCTGTGGCGCCTGTTGCAGATTGACGTCGAGGCTCGGCAGCCCGACCCACTCGGGGTAACGCTGAATAATCAACAGAGCGATAAGCACACCGGCCAACAGCGGCCAGCCAAAAAAACGCAGCGCCTTGAGCATTAAGCACGTTCCTGGAAAGGTTGCAGGCGAGGTCAGACCGCCCATAATGTCGCGCATTATACGAGGCCGCGCGTGCCTCTGAACGGGATATTTAGGAGTCTTTCATGGCCGTTGCCCTCAGCACCCTTGTCGAAGAAGCCGACCGTTACCTGGGCAGTGCGAAAATTGCCGATTATTGCCCCAACGGTTTGCAGGTCGAAGGCCGGCCGCAGGTGATGCGTATCGTCAGTGGCGTCACCGCCAGCCAGGCTTTATTGGACGCCGCCGTCGAAGCCGAGGCCGACCTGATCCTGGTCCACCACGGTTATTTCTGGAAAGGCGAAAACCCTTGCGTCACCGGCATGAAACAGCGCCGCTTGAAGACCTTGCTCAAGCACGACATCAGTCTGCTTGCTTACCACTTGCCGCTGGATCTGCACTCGGACGTCGGCAACAACGTGCAACTGGCGCGTCAGCTCGACATCACTGTCGAAGGGCCGCTGGACCCGAGCAATCCGAAAGTCGTCGGGCTGGTCGGTTCGCTGAATGAGCCGATGACCGCACGGGATTTCGCGCGCAAGGTGCAGGAAGTCATGGGCCGCGAGCCGCTGTTGATCGAAGGCAGCGGCATGATCCGTCGCGTCGGCTGGTGCACCGGTGGCGGCCAGGGTTACATCGATCAGGGCGTGGCGGCGGGTGTCGATCTGTTCATCAGCGGCGAGGCCTCCGAGCAGACCTTCCATAGCGCCCGGGAAAACGACATCAGCTTCATCGCCGCCGGCCACCATGCCACCGAACGCTATGGTGTGCAGGCGCTGGGTGAGTATCTGGCGAAGCGCTTTGCCCTTGAGCACATGTTCATCGATTGCCCCAACCCGATCTGAAGCTCACCATTAATCCAATGTGGGAGGGGGCTTGCTCCCGAAAGCGGTGGGTCAACCAGCATCAGCGTTGACTGACACACCGCATTCGGGAGCAAGCCCCCTCCCACAGTAGTCGCGTTTCAGCCCAAACGAGCAGGCATATTCATATACCCTTTCGATCTAGTTGGCGTCCTGATTAGAAGAGGTCGCTGTGCTAGGATTCCTCGCTCGAACACGGCCCGCTGGCCGTTCATAAGAAAGCTTTCGTGAGTAGCCATGGTCGACAAACTGACGCATCTGAAACAGCTGGAGGCGGAAAGCATCCACATCATCCGCGAGGTGGCCGCCGAGTTCGATAACCCGGTGATGCTGTACTCCATCGGTAAAGACTCCGCCGTGATGCTGCACCTGGCACGCAAGGCGTTCTTCCCGGGCAAACTGCCGTTTCCGGTGATGCACGTCGACACCCGCTGGAAATTCCAGGAGATGTACAAGTTCCGCGACAAGATGGTCGAAGAACTGGGCCTGGACCTCATCACCCACATCAACCCCGATGGCGTGGCGCAGAACATCAACCCGTTCACCCACGGCAGCGCCAAGCACACCGACATCATGAAAACCGAAGGCCTGAAACAGGCACTCGACAAACACGGTTTCGATGCAGCATTCGGCGGCGCCCGTCGCGATGAAGAGAAATCCCGCGCCAAAGAGCGCGTGTACTCGTTCCGCGACAGCAAGCACCGCTGGGACCCGAAAAACCAGCGTCCCGAACTGTGGAACGTCTACAACGGCAAGGTCAACAAGGGCGAATCCATCCGTGTATTCCCTCTATCGAACTGGACCGAGCTGGACATCTGGCAGTACATCTACCTCGAAGGCATCCCGATCGTGCCGCTGTACTTTGCCGCCGAACGCGAAGTGATCGAGAAGAACGGCACGCTGATCATGATCGACGACGAGCGCATCCTCGAGCACCTGTCCGACGAAGACAAAGCGCGCATCGTGAAAAAGAAAGTGCGGTTCCGCACCCTTGGCTGCTACCCGTTGACGGGCGCGGTGGAGTCCGAGGCCGAAAGCCTGACGGACATCATTCAGGAAATGCTCCTGACGCGAACTTCCGAGCGCCAGGGCCGGGTCATCGACCACGATGGCGCAGGCTCGATGGAAGACAAAAAACGTCAGGGGTACTTTTAAGCTTCGAGTTACAAGCGGCAAGCTGCAAGTTAAAGGCGGTATGCGTAACTTTGCAGTTTGGCGCTTGCGGCCGGTTGCTGCGAGCCGGAATCGGATGACTCGTAATGGATTTCGAGAAACTGGTTGTTTGGCAGCGAAGCAAATGTTTAGCGGTGGGGATTTTTAGAGAGTTTGCGCGATGCGGGGATTTTGGATTCAAGGATCAGATCACCCGCTCTGCACTGTCAGTGCCTTCCAATATTGCTGAAGGCATGGAGCGTCGGAGTTGCAAAGAAAAGGTGCACTTTCTTTGGATCGCGAAGGCTTCTTGCGGAGAGTTGCGGACCCAGATCCTGATAGGCCGAGATATCGCTTACATCGCAGAACCGCTGGCTGAAAATTGGATTATGGAAACCCGTGAGCTTTCTAGAATGCTGGGCGGGTTGATCAACAAAATTTCTGACTAGCTGTACGCCGACAAGCTTGCCGCTTGAAGCTTACAGCTCGGAGCTTGAATGCAATGAGCCATGTTTCTGATTTGATCAGCGAGGACATCCTCGCCTACCTGGGCCAGCACGAACGTAAAGAGCTGCTGCGCTTTTTGACCTGCGGTAACGTCGATGACGGCAAGAGCACCCTGATCGGGCGCCTGCTGCACGACTCGAAAATGATCTACGAAGATCACCTCGAGGCGATCACCCGCGATTCGAAAAAATCCGGCACCACCGGTGACGACATCGACCTGGCGTTGCTGGTCGACGGCCTGCAGGCCGAGCGTGAGCAGGGCATCACCATTGATGTGGCTTACCGCTATTTCTCCACCGCCAAGCGCAAATTCATCATCGCCGACACCCCCGGCCATGAGCAGTACACCCGCAACATGGCCACCGGTGCGTCCACCTGTGACCTGGCGATCATTCTGGTCGACGCCCGTTACGGCGTTCAGACCCAGACCCGTCGCCACAGCTTCATCGCCTCCCTGCTGGGCATCAAACACATCGTCGTCGCCATCAACAAGATGGACTTGAAGGACTTTGACGAAGGCGTGTTCGAGTCGATCAAGGCTGACTACCTGAAGTTCGCCGAAGGCTTGAAGATGAAGCCGACCAGCATGCACTTCGTGCCGATGTCTGCCCTTAAAGGCGACAACGTGGTGAACAAGTCCGAGCGCTCGCCGTGGTACACCGGCCAGTCGCTGATGGAAATCCTCGAAACTGTGGAAGTGGCGGGCGATCGCAACTTCACCGACCTGCGTTTCCCGGTGCAATACGTCAACCGTCCGAACCTGAACTTCCGTGGTTTCGCCGGCACGCTGGCCAGCGGCATCGTGCACAAGGGCGACGAAGTCGTGGTGCTGCCGTCGGGCAAGAGCAGCCGGGTGAAGTCCATCGTCACTTTCGAAGGTGAGCTGGAACACGCAGGTCCAGGCCAGGCCGTAACGCTGACCATGGAAGACGAAATCGACATCTCCCGTGGCGACCTGCTGGTGCATGCCGACAACGTGCCGCCGGTCACCGACAGCTTCGAAGCGATGCTGGTGTGGATGGCTGAAGAGCCGATGCTGCCGGGCAAGAAATACGACATCAAACGCGCCACCAGTTACGTGCCGGGTTCGATCGCCAGCATCGTCAACAAGGTCGACGTGAGCACTCTGGAAGAAGGCCCGGCGAGCGCGTTGCAGCTCAACGAAATCGGCAAGGTGAAGATCGCGCTCGACGCGCCGATCGCCCTCGACGGTTACGACAGCAACCGCACCACCGGCGCGTTCATCGTCATTGATCGCCTGACCAACGGCACCGTTGGCGCCGGCATGATCGTCGCTCAGCCAGTGGCCCATGGCACCGCCACCCACCACGGCAAATTGGCCCACGTAGCGACCGAAGAACGTGCCCAGCGCTTCGGCCAGCAACCGGCAACCGTGCTGTTCAGCGGCCTGTCCGGCGCGGGCAAAAGCACCCTGGCGTATGCGGTCGAGCGCAAGCTGTTCGACATGGGCCGCGCGGTGTTTGTCCTCGATGGCCAGAACCTGCGTCACGATCTGAACAAAGGTCTGCCGCAGGATCGTGCCGGGCGTACCGAGAACTGGCGTCGTGCCGCCCACGTGGCGCGTCAGTTCAACGAAGCCGGTCTGCTGACCCTGGCCGCGTTCGTCGCGCCAAGTGCCGAAGGTCGCGAGCAGGCCAAGGAACTGATCGGCAAGGATCGCTTGCTGACGGTCTACGTGCAGGCCTCGCCGACCGTGTGCGCCGAGCGTGATCCGCAAGGGCTGTACGCTGCTGGCGGCGACAACATTCCGGGCGAATCCTTCCCGTACGACGTGCCGCTGAACGCCGATCTGGTGATCGACACACAGTCGCTGAGCCTGGAAGAAAGCGTCAAGCAAGTGCTGGAGCTGCTGCGTCAGCGTGGCGCCATCTAAGGCAGAAGCAGCGACAAGCTTCTAGCTGCAAGCGGCAAGAAAAAGCCCGCCGGTGAGTGATCATCGGCGGGCTTTTTTATTTGAGAGCGCTGCAATTAAAACTGTGGGAGCGAGCCTGCTCGCGAAAGCTTTATCTCATTCAACATCTTTGCAAGCTGATCCACCGCTTTCGCGAGCAGGCTCGCTCCCACAGGGGTCAGTTTTTGGGGGGATATTCGCGGTGCATCTGCTCGAGCAACGCATCCTTGTCCAGCCACAGCTGATTGATCCAGCCCTGAAACTGCAAACGGTACTCGCCGTCCTGGTCGTAGTTCTTGCCGATGAAGGCCGGCGGAATTTTGATCTCTTCAAAATGCACCACCACATCGCGCACCTTGCCGCAGAGCAAGTCCCAGAACCCCGGACGCCCGGCCGGGTAATGAATCGTCACGTTGACGATCGATTCCAGCTGTTCGCCCATTGCGTCGAGGACAAAGGCGATTCCGCCTGCCTTCGGCTTGAGCAGGTATTTGAACGGTGATTGCTGTTGCGCATGCTTGCCTTCGGTGAAGCGTGTGCCTTCGACGAAGTTGAAAATCCCTACCGGGTTATGACGAAACTTCGCACAGGTCTTGCGCGTGGTTTCCAGGTCCTTGCCTTTCTTCTCCGGGTGTTTTTCCAGGTACGCCTTGGAGTAGCGCTTCATGAACGGAAAGCCCAGCGCCCACCAGGCCAAGCCAATCACCGGCACCCAGATCAGCTCCTGCTTGAGGAAGAACTTCAGCGGTTGAATCTTGCGGTTGAGCACATATTGCAGCACCAGGATATCCACCCAGCTCTGGTGGTTGCTGGTGATCAGGTACGAGTGCTGATAGTCGAGACCTTGCAGGCCGCTGACGTGCCAGCGGGTGCGTCGAACCAGGTTCATCCAGCCTTTGTTGTTGCTGATCCACGCCTCGTGGGTGTGGCTCATCAGCCAACCGGCAATACGCTGGGTCACGGCAAACGGCAGGGCCTTGACCAGCGCCACGCAGAACAGGAACGAGCACAGCAGAATCGTGTTGAGCGCCAACAGCAGCGAGGCGATCACGCCGCGCACGGGTGCGGGTAGAAAATCCAGCATTTACACATCCATAGGTCGGTTGGCGGCTTGAATCGCGGTGAGCGCGATGGTGTAGACGATGTCATCGACTTGCGCGCCGCGCGGCAGGTCGTTCACCGGTTTGCGCAGGCCTTGCAGCATCGGCCCGAGGCTGACGCAATCGGCGCTGCGTTGTACGGCTTTGTGCGTGGTGTTGCCGGTGTTCAGATCGGGGAACACGAACACTGTGGCGCGCCCGGCGACCTGACTGTTCGGCGCCAGTTGCCGGGCGACGTCAGCGTTGGCGGCGGCGTCGTACTGCAACGGGCCGTCGATCAACAGCGAATTTTGTTGCTCGTGAGCCAGCAGAGTCGCCTCGCGGACTTTCTCGACTTCTTCACCGCGCGCCGATTCGCCGCTGGAGTAGCTGATCATCGCCACCCGTGGGGTGATGCCGAATGCGGCCGCCGAGTCAGCGCTTTGCAGGGCGATCTCTGCCAGTTCGGCAGCGCTCGGGTGCGGGTTCATCACGCAGTCGCCGTAGACCAGCACTTCTTCCGGAAAGAGCATGAAGAACACCGACGATACCAGCGTGCAGCCCGGTGCGGTTTTGATCAGTTGCAGGGCGGGGCGGATGGTATTGGCGGTGGTGTTGATCACACCCGAAACCAAACCGTCGACCTCATCCAGCGCCAGCATCATGGTACCGATCACCACCGTGTCTTCCAGTTGCTGCTCGGCCATCGGTGCGTTGAGGCTTTTGCTCTTGCGCAGAGCCACCATCGGTTCGACGTAGCGTTCGCGGATGTGGTCCGGGTCGAGAATCTCCAGCCCCGGCGGCAACACGATGCCTTGGGCGCGGGCGACCGCTTCGACGTCTTCCGGTTTGGCCAACAGCACGCAGCGGGCGATCCCGCGTTCCTGACAGATCGCCGCCGCTTGCACGGTGAACGGCTCGCTGCCTTCGGGCAGCACGATGCGCTTGTTCGCCGCTTGCGCGCGCTGGATCAATTGATAACGGAATACCGCCGGTGACAGGCGCATCTCCCGTGGCGTGCCGCAGCGCTGGTGCAGCCAGTTGGCGTCGAGGTGGCTGGCGACGAAATCGGTGATGATCTCCGCGCGCTCGCGGTCATCGATGGGGATTTCCTTGTTCAGGCCATTGAGCAGGTTGGCGGTGTCGTACGAGCCGGTGCTCACCGACAACACCGGCAAACCGGCCTGCAACGCGCCTCGGCACAGGTCCATGATGCGCGGGTCGGGCAGCGTGTCGCTGGTCAGCAGCAGGCCGGCCAGCGGCACGCCGTTGATCGCCGCAAGGCTGACGGCGAGGATGATGTCGTCGCGATCACCGGGCGTCACCACCAGCACGCCGGGTTTGAGCAGCTCGACGGTGTTGCGCATGGTCCGCGCGCAAATGATGATTTTGCTCATGCGCCGGGTTTCGTAGTCGCCCGCGTTGAGCACTTGTGCGCCCATCAGGTCGGCGACGTCGCGGGTGCGCGGCGCGTTGAGTTCCGGCTGAAACGGGATGCAGCCGAGCAGGCGGAAATCACCGCTGCGCAGCAACGGCGAATGCTCCTTCAGACGCGTGGCGAAGGCGTCCATGCTCTCGTCGGTCTTGACCTTGTTGAGGATCACCCCGAGGACCTTCGGATCCTTCGGGCCGCCGAACAATTGTGCCTGCAGCTCAACCCGCCCAGAGAGTTCGGCGAGCACTTCGTTTTCCGGCGCCGAGACCAGAATCACCTCGGCATCCAGACTCTTGGCCAAGTGCAGATTGACCCGTGCGGCGTAACTGGCGCTGCGGGTCGGCACCATGCCCTCGACCACCAGCACATCCTTGCCGACGGCCGCTTGCTGATACAGGGCGATGATTTCTTCGAGCAGTTCGTCGAGCTGACCGTCGCCGAGCATGCGTTCGACGTGCGCCAGGCCCAGCGGTTGCGGTGGTTTCAGGCCGTGGGTGCGGGCCACCAGTTCGGTGGAACGCTCAGGGCCAGTGTCGCCCGGATGTGGCTGGGCGATCGGTTTGAAGAAGCCGACTTTCAGCCCGGCGCGTTCAAGCGTGCGCACCAGCCCGAGGCTGATGGAGGTCAGACCCACGCCAAAATCGGTGGGGGCGATAAAAAAAGTTTGCATGGGAATTCTCTATGCAAGGGTGTCAGCCTATGTCTGGCCGACTACCGAAATTCAGTCGCCAAGGTTAGCGCTAACCGAGCCTTGTGCACACCAACCGCAGGCAAAGGGTTGACCTGTTTTTTCAATACGTTGCGCCGGATCCAGAACCCACGCGCGGGTTTGCCACGGCGGCTGATGGCGCAGGTGCTGGGTGTGGCCACAGGAAAGCTCGACCACCCAATGGCCATCTTCGTCCTGATGAAAGCCGGTGATGGTCGAAACCCGTTTGTCCGGGTTGTGGTCGCTTTCACGCGATTGCTTCGCTAAACTTGGCCTTTCTATATTCTTATGCAAAAGGTCTCGCCCCATGCTGATCGCCGCCAATAAGGCTGTCTCCATCGACTATACCCTGACCAACGACGCTGGTGAGGTCATCGACAGCTCCGCCGGCGGCGCTCCGCTGGTTTACCTGCAAGGCGCAGGCAACATCATCCCGGGCCTGGAAAAAGCCCTCGAAGGCAAAGCCGTTGGCGACGAGCTCCAGGTCGCCGTTGAGCCGGAAGACGCTTACGGCGAATACGCCGCCGAGCTGGTCAGCACCCTGAGCCGCAGCATGTTCGAAGGTGTAGACGAGCTGGAAGTCGGCATGCAGTTCCACGCTTCGGCGCCGGACGGCCAGATGCAGATCGTCACCATCCGTGACCTGGACGGCGACGACGTCACCGTTGATGGCAACCACCCATTGGCCGGTCAGCGCCTGAACTTCCAAGTGAAGATCGTTGATATCCGTGACGCCAGCCAGGAAGAAATCGCTCATGGTCACGTCCACGGCGAAGGTGGCCATCACCACTGATTTTCTGCGCTAAGCTTCGAGTACTGGAGAGGCGCCTGTGGGCGCCTTTTTAGTCCGCGGCTGTCCTTGGTGGCCTCGCCAAGTGGCTGTTTCGAGTAGAACACGAGAATCCTGGAGTTCGGCATGAGTGCTTTTCACGACCTTAAGTTGACCGCCCTGGATGGTCAGGAGCTACCGCTGGCGCCGTTCAAGGGCCAAGTCGTGCTGGTGGTCAACGTGGCCTCCAAATGCGGCTTGACCCCCCAGTATGCGGCACTGGAAAACCTCTACCAGCAATACAAGGCCAAAGGCTTCACTGTGCTGGGCCTGCCGTGCAACCAGTTTGCCGGTCAGGAGCCAGGCTCGGAGAAAGAAATCCAGGAGTTCTGCAGCCTCAATTATGGCGTGACGTTTCCGTTGGCGAGCAAGCTCGAAGTCAACGGCCACGAACGGCATCAGTTGTATCGCCTGCTGGCGGGCGAGGGCGCCGAGTTTCCCGGCGACATCACCTGGAATTTCGAGAAGTTTCTGCTCGGCAAGGACGGCCGCGTGCTGGCACGGTTCTCGCCGCGTACGGCGCCGGATGATCCGACCATCGTGCATGCGATTGAAAAAGCGCTGAGCTGAAAAGCAACATCAAAAGATCGCAGCCTTCGGCAGCTCCTACAGGGGGACCACAAATTCCGTGTAGGAGCTGCCGAAGGCTGCGATCTTTTGCTTTTCATTCTTTTAATCCTTAATCACCAAAATCAATAATGCTGTTCAAAGGCTCCGGCTCTCCATATTATCGCCGTCATAAAGCAATCGCCGTGGAGCCTCTCGATGCCTGTTCAAGCCCTGTTCAAACCGTTTCACCTCGGTGCCCTCGAACTGCCGACTCGAGTGGTCATGGCACCAATGACCCGCTCGTTCTCGCCGGGCGGCGTGCCGAATTCCAAAGTCATTGAGTACTATCGCCGTCGGGCGGCCGCTGGCGTTGGTCTGATCATCACCGAAGGCACCACGGTCGACCACATCGCGTCCAATGGCTATCCAAACGTGCCGCAGTTTTTCGGTGAAGCGCCACTCGCCGGCTGGAAAAAAGTTGTCGACGCCGTGCACGCCGAAGGCGGCAAGATCGTCCCGCAACTGTGGCATGTCGGCAGCGTACGTCGCCTCGGCACCGAGCCGGACGCCAGCGTGCCGGGCTACGGTCCGTCGGAAAAACTCAAGGACGGTCAGGTCGTGGTTCACGGCATGACCAAACAGGACATCCAGGACGTGATTGCTGCGTTTTCCCAGGCTGCCAAAGATGCGCAAAGCATCGGCATGGACGGCGTAGAAATCCATGGCGCCCACGGTTATCTGGTCGACCAGTTCTTCTGGGAAGGCAGCAACCAGCGCACTGACGAATATGGTGGCAGCCTGGCCAACCGTTCGCGTTTCGCCATCGAATTGATTCAAGCGGTGCGCGCGGCGGTCGGTGAAGGCTTCCCGATCATTTTCCGCTTCTCGCAATGGAAACAGCAGGATTACACCGCGCGTCTGGTGCAAACCCCCGAAGCGCTGGGCGAATTTCTCAAGCCGCTGTCCGACGCTGGCGTGGACATTTTCCACTGCTCGACGCGCCGTTTCTGGGAGCCGGAGTTCGACGGCTCGGATCTGAACCTTGCTGGCTGGACCCGCAAGCTGACCGGCAAACCGACCATCACCGTTGGCAGCGTCGGCCTGGACGGCGAGTTCCTGCAGTTCATGGTCAACACCGACAAGGTCGCGCAACCGGCCAGCCTGGAAAACTTGCTGGAGCGTCTGAACAAAGAGGAATTCGATCTGGTGGCGGTGGGCCGCGCGCTGCTGGTCGATCCGGACTGGGCGCAGAAAGTCCGTGAAGGGCGTGAGCAGGATATTTTGCCGTTCAGTCGTGAGGCGTTGATGACGCTGGTTTAAGCGGCGCCAGTTCGACCTTTTCGCGAGCAGGCTCGCTCCTACACTTGGAATGCGATACCCATGTGAGAGCGAGCCTGCTCGCGAAAGCTGTTTCTATGTAGACGAAAATCTAAGGTTGTGTCTGCGCCCCAGGCACCACCAGCTCCCCCACACAAGCCCCACGCAAATACCCCTCGAACTGCTCGATAATCGCTGCCCAGCCCTGGCGACTGCCATGCTGCCGCGCATTCAGCCTGACGCAGCGCAACCGTTCTTCCTCCTCCAGCAACCACGCCGCCGCTTCACAAAATGCCTGCTCATCGCCGGGCATGGCCGACACGCCGTTGTAGCCATGGCGAATATGCTGCGCCGCCGCTGCCTGATCATATGCCACCACGCCAAGTCCCGAAGCCAGGGCTTCCAGCACCACATTACCGAAAGTTTCGGTGAGGCTGGGAAAGACAAAAAGATCCCCGGAGGCATAGTGTGCTGCCAGCGTTTCCCCGCGCTGCGCGCCGCAGAAAATCGCCTCCGGCAGTTCTTTTTCCAGCGCCGAACGCTGCGGGCCTTCACCGACCACGATCAGCTTCAGATGGCGCTGTGGATAAGTTTCCCGCAGGGTTTCAAAGCAGCGTTTGAGCAAGCCAAGATTCTTCTCCGGGGCGAGCCTTCCTACGTGGATGACCGCGATATCCGTATCAGAGAGTCCCCATTGCTCACGCAACTGGCTCTGACGTTTGCTTGGATGAAACAACTGGCTGTCCACACCCCGCGACAACAGCGCCAGGCGCTCGAAGTGCCGCCGCTCCAGCTCCAGCCGCTGACTGATACTCGGCACCAAGGTCATTGCCGAACGATTGTGAAACCAGCGCAGGTAATGGGTCAGCATCCGCGTCAGCAGGCCGAGGCCGTACTGGCTGGTGTATTGCTGGAAGTTGGTGTGAAAACCGCTCACCACCGCAATCCCCAGGCGCCGTGCCGCACGTAATGCCGATAACCCGAGCGGGCCTTCCGTGGCGATGTACAGCACATCCGGGCGCTGCCGTTTCCAACGGCGCAGCAGCTTATGCATTGACGATTGGCCCCATTGCAGTCCCGAATAGCCGGGTAATGGCCATCCGCGACACAACAGCAGCGCTTCGTCTTCGCTGCGTAGCGGATCGCCCGCCTGGCGCGGGCGCACCAGCTCCACTTGATGCCCTCGCGCGCGCAAACCCTCGCACAAGCGGCCAAGGGTATTGGCCACGCCGTTGATTTCCGGTGGGAAGGTTTCGCTGATGAGGGTGATGTGTAGAGCTGTCGTCATGACCTCAGTGTCGGCTGAAGCCATGTCGACGTTGTGACATCCGGATGATGGATTTGTGACGCGATCAGTGTTGTATCACCAGATTTTCGGCGCCACGTTCGCGCACCCAAAACAATGTCGCCCCGGCTACCGCCGCCGGCATCATCAGGATGTTGACCACCGGAATCAGCAACACCAGATAGACGATTCCGCCGAAACTCATGCTCTGCCAGCGCTTCTGCCGCAGCCAGGCGAGCATTTCGTTCCAGCCCAGTTTGTGGTTGTCCGCCGGGTAGTCGATGTACTGGATCGCCATCATCCATACGCCAAACAGCAGCCACAGCGGCGCGGCGACGATGTTTACTACCGGGATAAACGAAAGAATAAACAGACCTATCGCACGCGGCAGGAAGTAGCCGAGCTTGCGCATTTCCCGGGAAAGGGTGCGTGGGATCATCGCGATCAGTTCGCCCCAGCTGAACGCCGGGAAATCATCGGTACCGCGCACCACCACTTCGACTTTTTCCGCGAGGAAGCCGTTGAACGGTGCGGCAATGATGTTGGCGAGCATGGTGAAGGTGAAAAACACCATCAGCGCTACCAGCACTACAAACAGTGGCCACAGGATATAGCTGAGGAAACTCAGCCATTCAGGCAACGACGGCATCAGTGTGTTGACCCACAGGCTGAACTGGTGGCCGGCCAGATAGATCAATCCGACGAACAGCACCAGGTTGATTGCCAGCGGCAACAACACGAACAGGCGCAGGCCTGGGCTCAAGACCAGTTTCAGGCCTTCGCGCAGGTATTGCGGGCCAGACAGAACAGGGGCGGGCATAAGGTGCTCCGAAGCAAGGGAAAACGCGCCGACGTTACCGGCTTTGCCACAGTGGCGAAAGCGCGGCAGAGCAATCGACATTCACTGTAACAAAGCGGTCTATGTCGTCAGCGTCTCGGCATAGAGACCACCTATGAGCTGGATTGTTAAACCGTATTTCCTTAATCTTGCCCCCCTCGATACGCTGCACCCAACTTTTTACAGGACTGTCGAGTTCAAGCCTTCCCCAAGGTATCCACGGTCCTTTTTTATTCCGCCGGCCGTCCGGCGTCCGCGCCAGATTTTTCATGGCCGGCCAACAGGAGCAGATTCATGTCTGAAGTCCGTCATTCGCGAGTGATCATTCTCGGTTCCGGCCCCGCCGGCTACAGCGCTGCGGTCTACGCGGCCCGCGCCAACCTCAAGCCTCTGCTGATCACCGGTATGCAGGCTGGCGGTCAACTGACTACCACCACCGAAGTCGACAACTGGCCGGGCGATGTCCACGGCCTGACCGGTCCGGTGCTGATGGAGCGCATGCGTGAGCACGCCGAGCGTTTCGAGACCGAGATCGTCTTCGATCACATCAACGCCGTGGACTTCGCTGCCAAGCCGTACACCCTGACCGGCGACAGCGCCGTTTACACCTGCGATGCGCTGATCATTGCTACCGGCGCCAGTGCGCGTTACCTGGGCCTGCCTTCTGAAGAAGCGTTCATGGGCAAAGGCGTGTCGGCCTGCGCGACCTGCGACGGTTTCTTCTACCGCAACAAGCCGGTCGCCGTGGTTGGCGGCGGCAACACCGCTGTCGAAGAAGCGCTGTACCTGGCCAACATCGCCAGCACCGTGACTTTGATCCACCGTCGCGAAACCTTCCGCGCCGAGAAGATCCTGATCGACAAGCTCAACGCCCGTGTGGCTGAAGGCAAGATCATCCTGAAGTTGAACGCCAACCTGGACGAAGTCCTCGGCGACAACATGGGCGTGACCGGTGCGCGTCTGCGCAACAACGATGGCAGCTTCGACGAAATCAAAGTCGACGGCGTGTTCATCGCCATCGGCCACACTCCGAACACTTCGCTGTTCGAAGGCCAGTTGACCCTGAAAGACGGTTACCTGGTTGTGCAAGGCGGCCGTGAAGGCAACGCGACGGCCACCAGCGTAGAAGGCATCTTCGCTGCCGGTGACGTGGCTGACCACGTTTACCGTCAGGCCATCACCTCGGCCGGCGCCGGTTGCATGGCGGCACTCGACACCGAGCGTTACCTCGACGGCCTGCAGAACGCCACGTTCTAAGACCGTAGGGCATAAAAAAACCGGCCAGATTGGCCGGTTTTTTTGTGCCCGAGATTCGCGGCCGCCACGCATCCAGTGTGGGAGCGAGCCTGATCGCGAAAGCGGTGTATCAATCGACATCAACGTTGAATGTCAGTCCGTCTTCGCGAGCAGGTCCGCTCCCATAGGGGTTATGTGGGGCTGTCGGGATCAGCGGCGGGTCAGGGGTTGTGCGTCGAACTTTACGCCGGCCAGGCCGTGCTTGATCAACGCGCGAATATTGCCGTGATCGCTGCCTTCGGGGGTCGCCAGCACCGAGCGGTAATGCTCGCCGAACGCCAGCAGCGCTTCTTCATCGCTCAAGCCTTCCAGCAGGGCCAGACCCAGCGTCTTGCACGAACCTTCGTTCTGCCCGGCAGCATTTTCCACGCCGCCGTTGTTGAACGCTTGAGGCTCGTAGTCGTAACCGGAGGCGATGAACGCCAGGGTATCGGCGAAAGCGTGTTCGCCGCTTTTGAGGCTGGCGCGCAGGGTGTTCAGATCAGTCATTGGGTTTTCCTTTGGCAAACGCTGCTTGCTGCTCGGCGCTGGCTTCTTGCTGGTATTGGGCTTTCCACTCGGCGTAGGGCATGCCGTACACCACTTCGCGGGCGTCATCGAGGCTGACCTCGATCTGGCGTTGGTCGGCTTCGGCCTTGTACCACTTCGACAGGCAGTTGCGGCAGAACCCGGCGAGGTTCATCAGGTCGATGTTCTGCACGTCCTTGCGGCTGTCGAGGTGAGCAACCAGTCGGCGGAAGGCGGCCGCTTCGAGTTCCAGGCGTTGTTGATCAGTCATGAGGGTCTCTGCGAGACAGCTTCAAGCGGCAAGCTTCAAGCTGCAAGATGGATCGGGGTCGGCTGTTAGCTTACCGTTTGAAGCTTGAAGCTTGAAGCTTGAAGCTTGAAGCTTGAAGCTCAGCGGCTTGCCGCGAGCGTGATCGATACCGACTCGGCGAAGCGCAGCGCGTGGGGCTTGTCGACTTCGACTTCGGCATACAGCACCGATGCATTGGTCATCACCAGATCGAGCAATTCCTGCGTCAGGCGTTCGAGCAGCGCGAAGCGGTTGCCCTCGACATGAGCGATGATCGCTTTGGTGATAGTGCGGTAATTCAGCGCGTGGTCGATATCGTTATCGCGCACCGCTTCTTGAGCCGCGTACAGGATGGTCAGGTTGATCAGGACGTCCTGCTTGTTGAGGATTTCATCCTCGTTGATGCCGATAAAGGTGCGCAGGCGCAGATCCTTGACCCGGATGCGCGCCATTCCCGGTTGAAGTTGTGGCATTGATTTGCTCCGTCCAGTCTATTGCAGGCGTTCTGGTGGATCTTACTCGACTCGCGGCCGAAGCGGGACGACCTATTTGACGTGCCGCCCGCCGTTGACGGTCAGGGTCGTGCCGGTGACATAGGGATTGTCGAGCAGATAGCGCAGGCTCTGGTAGATCACTTCACTGCCGGGTTCGATGCCCAGCGCGGATTTGGCCAGCGCCTTGGTGCGGTAAGCCGCGTCATCGTCGGGGTTGAACAACAGCAGCGCCGGAGCGATGCCGTTGACCTTGATGGCGGGGGCCAAGCGCGCGGCAAACGACTGGGTCAGGCTGTCGAGCCCGGCCTTGCTGGCGCAATAGCCGATGTGCTTGCTGCTGCCTTTGCGGGTGACGTCGTCGCTGATATGGATGATGTCGGCTGGCGCCGAGCGCTGCAGCAACTCGGCGCAGTGCAGGTTGATCAGGTAAGGCGCGAGCATGTGAATGTTGAACATGCGATTGAAGGCTTGTGCTTCGCTGCCCTGGGTTTCCGCCAGCCATTCGGAGGCGTTGTGCACGATGGCGCGCAAACTGTCGGTGTGCGCTTTCAGCGAATCAATGAAGGCCAGTATTCCTGTCTCGCTGGAAAAGTCGGCGAACAGCGCTGTCGCGCCAAGATCGCGAAGGGCCTGCACGCCCGGTCGCTCGGTGCGGTAAGTGAAAATCAGCGGGTGGCCGTCCTCGATCAAGCGCTGCGCGCAGTGCAAACCGACACGCTGGCCGGCGCCGGTGATGAGGATCGGGGCTGCGGAATCTGGCATGGGCGGCTCGCATCGCGGTTGAAGCGAAAACTATAACAGGCTCGCCGCCCGCTGCAGATCAGCGATTGTGCGCCGACGGTGTGGTCGCCAGTGGCCGCGTCGGCGTGCTGTTCAACCAGTTCGCCAGCAGACGCGTCGACAACGGTATAAAGAAATACACCATCAGCGGTGTCAGGCACGCCGTGCCGATCAATATTCGTGGCAACAGGCTCAACTCAGCGAGCAGCGGGCCGAGGACAAAGTTGAAAATCAGCGACACCGGAAAAAACGCCAGCCAGATCGCCACGGCCTGTTTCCAGCGCGGCGGGCGTTGGCCGGCAGCACCGAACCAGCCTTCAATGCCGCTGACCCGGTGTTCTTTCGGATGTTCGAACAGGTCGCTGCCACGGTTCAGCCAGGCGGTACGCGACGCCGAGTACTCCCACGCATGCAGCGTCTGCTCATCGACGAAGCGGAAGATAATCTGGAATTCGTTGTCACCGGGCGGTGGCGCGAGGACGCCGGAGCCGAGGTAGCCGGGAAAATCGGTGGCCAATTGTTCGCCTTCGCGCAGCCAGGCGATCAGATCGTGATAGCGGCCATCGGCGACGCGACGCGCTACCATGAGCGTGACGGGGGAAGTAGACATTTTGTATCTCCGTATTTCGAGTGCGTCGTTCCGGGTAAGAGCTTCGCCTGACGCAGGCCGGGGTAGAGGCCTGCGCTTTACAACAAGCAAGGATTATTCCTGATTTTGATGATTAAACCGACCACTTTCCTCGTAGATCACCACTTGTAGGTTTCCAGTCCATCATGTTTAAAATGGGATCCAATGAACCGACATGGAAGTTGACCGCCAGATGCCTGTAAACACGGACGCTCGCCCGGCTTCAACAGTACTCGGCACGATCGAGCGCGAAGAGCTGTTCCCCATTCGCGAGGTGGCGCGGTTGACCGGTGTCAACCCGGTGACTCTGCGTGCCTGGGAACGCCGCTACGGATTGATCGAGCCGACCCGCACTGAAAGCGGGCATCGTCTGTACTCGATGAACGATATCGAGCGCGTTCGCAGCATTGTCGACTGGATCGATCGCGGCGTGGCTGTAAGTAAAGTCGGCAAGATCCTGGCGAAGACAGAACCTTTGAAGGTGCTGGCCAATTTTATTCCCGATGACCATGTGCAGGCCGATTACAAGCAATGGCAGGAGCAGATTCAGCAGGCAGTGAGTTCGTTCGACGATCAGCAACTGGATCGCGTTTACGGGCAGATTTTCTCGTCGTACACGCTGCCGGTCGTGTTCGAAGCCATCATCATGCCGTTGTGGCGGCAACTGCTCCAGCGTCAGGATGCCTTCGGGCAAACCAGCGAATGGTTGTTTTTCGATGGTTTTCTGAGAGCGCGCGTATTGCAGCGCATTGTCATGCTGCGTGGCGCGCAACCGCGTCGAATAATCGTCAGTGCACTCGCCGGCCAGTGTCGTGAGCTTGAATTACTGGTGGCGGCGCTGTTTCTCAGCGGCAACGATTCCGGTGTACGGGTGCTGACCACCGGCCAACCCTTCGACGAGCTGACGCTGGTCTGCGAAAAAGTCAAACCTGAGGCGCTTGTGCTGTTTTCCAACCATACCCCAGGGCCGGAACTGCCCCGGCGCCTTAATCGCCTGGCAATGAGCCTGGATTGTCAGTTGATGCTGGCCGGGGATGCAGCAGATTTGGCTGAGGACAGCCTGGCCGGCTCATCGGTGGCCTGTCTCGGTAACGAGGGCGCGACCATGCGTCAACGCATGAAGCAATTCATGGCAGGCAAACTGGATACCTGAAACTCAGGCGTGCAGGGCGGGGTGGGTGAGGCGATGCTGCTGCAGGATGAACTGGCGCAGGCGCTCGGTTTCGTCGGCATCGGTCTGGCTCAGTTCGTAAGCGAAGAAACCTTGCTCGGTTTCCCGTTCGAAATGGCCGCGCAGGGAAATCCGCTCATAACCGGAAGGGCTGAACCACAGGGCGAAATGTTTTGGTGGCTTGGTCTTGTTGCGCACTTCCAGCAATACGCCTTTGTGCGACACCTCGTGCACCCACAAGGTGCCGGGCTGGCCTTTGGCATTTTCCAGTGCCACTGGCTCGTCCAGCACCAGACGCCACGGGCGCACCATCGGGCCGTCTTCGTAAATGCTCGGTACACCGAGCCGCAGATGCAGCGCGTGGAACTCGTCTTCCACCAGATGCAGCGGAAAGGTCATCTGCTGATTTTCGAAATTGGCCTGGATCGTCACTTGTTCATGAGCAGCCAGACGTGTCAGCAGATCACGGATCTGCGAACCGCCATTAACCAGCAGACTCGACGTCGCATCCCGCACGTTCAGTTGCGGGTTGTGCTGCATGGTCTGGATGAAATCCAGCTCGTCCTGGGTGAGGAGGGCGTCGCGCTGCATGGCTAACTCGAAGTGAATAGTTACAAAGTCATTGGTGATTGTAGTTAATGACCATCAGTTCGCGGTTTTGTTTGCGCCGTTCGTCGCTTTCAACGCCGCAAGCTCGCTTTGCAGCGCCGCCACTTGCGCTTCCAGCTGTGCAACCCGCTGCTGCGCCTTGACCTGAACCGTCACATCTTTTTGCACACCGATGAAATAAGTCTGCCCGTCATCGGCATTTTTTACCGTCGACAGTGACAATTCGTTCCAGAACGGCGTGCCATCCTTGCGATAGTTGCGCAGGATTTCCCGGCAGGAACCGCCTTCACGCAATGTCTCGCGAATCCGCTGCAGACTTTGCTGATCGCGGTCTCCCGCCTGCAGGAAGCGACAGTCCTGGTAGAGAATTTCCTCACTGCTGTAGCCGGTCAGCCGTTCAAAAGCGGGGTTGGCGTAAATAAGGATGTTGTCCTGCTCACCTTCCTTTTCAGCGACCACGATCCCGTCGTTTGATGCGTTGATCACCATTTGCAGCAGACTGGCGTTGATCATCCGAGAATCCCTTCCATTGTGTCAGTGGCAGGCATTCTAGAAGAAAGCCGCGGACTGTCTACAGGCCAGCAGCTTCCATTGAGAGCCAATCGCAACTTCGTCGCGTGGGCTGTTACTATCGCGGCTCTTTTTTTCCAGTTTCAGGATCAGATTGATGAAAGTCGCCATCCTCTCAGGTTCAGTCTACGGCACCGCCGAAGAAGTCGCCCGCCACGCCCAGAACCTGTTGAAAGCCGCCGGCTTTGAAACCTTCTATAACTCGCGTGCGGCGCTGGCCGATATTCAGGCGTTCGGTCCCGAGGCCCTTCTCGCTGTGACTTCGACCACTGGCATGGGCGAGCTGCCGGACAACCTGCAACCGTTGTATTCCAGCCTGCGCGATCAATTGCCCGCTACCTTGCGCGGCTTGCCGGGAGCTGTGATTGCCCTCGGCGATGCCAGCTACGGCGACACCTTTTGTGGCGGCGGCGAGCAGATGCGGGAATTGTTTGCCGAATTGGGTGTAAAGGAGGTGCAGGAAATGTTGCGCATCGACGCCAGCGAAAGCGTCACGCCGGAAACCGATGCCGAGCCGTGGCTGGCGCAACTGATCGAAGCGCTCAAGGGCTGATCAACCAACGATATCGCTGCACCTGGGCAAGCGCCGTTGCGTTGGGAGCGACTCAGGCTGTTTGCCTGACTGACTCGTTCAGTCATCAAGCTGGCTGCCAATGCAACTACGCGATGCCCTGCGCCTGACTAGACTGCTGACACGAGCAGAACAAGAAGAACGCAGAGGTGCATACAGTGAGCGTAGCCCCCGTCCAATCGTCGCCGAATGTCAAAGACCAGGTCAGCGCTGCCGAGTGGCAGACTCGTGTCGATCTTGCCGCCTGTTATCGCCTGGTCGCGCTGCACGGTTGGGACGATCTGATCTTCACGCATATCTCGGCCAAGGTGCCCGGCACCGAAGATTTCCTGATCAATCCGTTTGGCCTGATGTTCCATGAGATCACCGCCTCAAGCCTGGTGAAGGTCGATCAGGCCGGCAACAAACTCATGGACAGCCCGTACGAAATCAACCCCGCCGGCTACACCATCCACAGCGCCGTTCACGAGGTTCGCCACGATGTGGTTTGCGTGCTGCACACGCATACCGCGTCGGGTGTTGCGGTGTCGGCGCAAAAGCAGGGGGTGTTGCCGATCAGTCAGCAATCACTGTTCGTGTTGTCGAGCCTGGCCTATCACGCCTATGAAGGTGTGGCACTGAACCATGAAGAAAAGGCGCGCCTGCAAGCCGATCTCGGTGACAACAGTTTCCTCATGCTGCACAACCACGGTCTGCTGACCTGTGGTGGCACCATTGCCGATACCTTTCTGATGATGTTCACCTTCCAGCGAGCCTGCGATATCCAGGTCATGGCGCAGACTGGAGGGGCGGAACTGATCGCCATCGAACCGCAAATTCTCGCCGGCGCCAAGGCAATGATTGCCGGCGTCACCAAGAGCGCGCAGGGCATGGGCGGCGCGCTGGCGTGGCCGGCGCTGCTGCGCAAACTCGATCTCCAGGATCCGGGGTATAAATTCTAATGCCACTCGCCGAGATTCCCCTGTGCATCTGGCGCAAGCGCAGCCGGAGCTTTGTTTTTCGTGGCCAGACGATCCATTACTGGGTGGCGGGACAGGGTGAGCCGCTGTTGCTGATTCACGGTTTCCCCACTGCCAGTTGGGATTGGCACTACCTGTGGCAGCCGTTGGCGCAGCGTTATCAGGTGATCGCCTGCGACATGCTTGGCTTCGGCGATTCGGCAAAACCGCGCAACCACACCTACAGCCTGTTGGAACAGGCCGATCTGCAACAGGCGCTGCTCGCCCATCTGCAGATCGAACAAGCGGTGCACATTCTTGCCCACGACTATGGCGACAGCGTCGCTCAGGAACTGCTCGCGCGGCACTACGAACAGCGCATCGAGGTCGACAGTTGCGTGTTCCTCAACGGCGGTCTGTTTCCGGAAACCCACCGGCCGTTATTGATGCAGAAATTGCTGCTCAGCCCGATTGGCTGGCTGCTTGGCCGCGCCTTCAGCCGAGAGGCGTTGGTCAAAGGTTTCCGGGAGATCTTCGGCCCGCAGACCCAGCCGAGCGAAAGCGAACTGGATGATTACTGGAGTCTGGTCGACAGCAACCATGGCCCGCGCATCCTGCACAAACTGATCACCTACATCCCCGAACGCCGGGTGCAGCGCGACCGTTGGGTGGCGGCCATGCAGCGTGGCGACATTCCTCTGCGGGTCATCGACGGCGCGGTCGATCCGATTTCCGGGGTACACATGGTCGAGCGTTATCGCGAACTCATCCCTGATGCGGACACCGTTTTGTTGCCGGGTATTGGCCACTACCCGCAAACCGAAGCGCCGGTGCAGGTGCTCAAGCACTATCTGGCGTTTCGTGATCGTCTGGTATTGCCTCCGCGCAAAGTGGCGTACTCCTGATTTCGCCGGAAACACTCACTCTCGGCGCTTTACAGTCTCGACCATCCCCCTACCTTATCGCACACCATTCAGCCCCAGCCGTGTTCGTTGTGACCCAAAGCGTCGTGCCTGACACTCGGGAGCATTAACCCTTGGCCTGCTGGAGTTGCTGCGATGAATGAACCCGTGCGTTTCGAAGATAAAGTCGTGATTGTCACCGGCGCCGGTGGCGGCCTCGGGCGTGCCCATGCGCTGTTGTTCGCCAGACAGGGCGCGAAGGTGCTGGTCAACGATCTCGGCGGCTCGACGCAGGGCGAGGGCGCCAACGCCTCGGCTGCCGACCGCGTGGTGGCGGAAATTCGCGAGGCCGGCGGTATTGCCCAAGCCAACCATGACTCGGTCACCGATGGCGACAAACTGGTGCAGAACGCTCTCGATGCTTTCGGCCGCGTGGATGTGGTGGTCAACAACGCCGGGATCCTGCGCGACAAATCTTTTCACAAGATGGACGATGCCGACTGGGATCTGGTCTACCGCGTCCACGTTGAAGGCGCCTACAAGGTTACCCGTGCCGCCTGGCCGCATCTGCGCGAGCAAAACTACGGTCGCGTGATTTTCACTGCATCGACATCAGGCATTTATGGCAATTTCGGCCAGTCCAACTACGGCATGGCCAAACTCGGGCTGTACGGGTTGACCCGAACGCTGGCGATCGAGGGCCGCAAGAACAACATTCTGGTCAACGCCATCGCCCCAACTGGCGGCACGCGCATGACCGAAGGTCTGATCCCGCCGCAGGTATTCGAGCAACTGAAGCCGGAACTGGTCAGTCCGTTGGTAGTGTATCTGGGCAGCGAGCAATGCCAGGAAACGTCCGGTCTGTTCGAGGTTGGTGGCGGCTGGATGGGCAAGGTGCGCTGGGAACGCAGCCTCGGTGCCGGCTTCGATCCGCGCGAGGGATTCTCGCCAGAGGATGTGGCGGCGCACTGGCAGCAGATTTGTGATTTCGAAGGGGCGGCGCATCCGAAGGACAATATTGAAGCATTGAAGGAAATGATGGCGAATTTGCAGAAGTATTCGATTTGAAGTTAACGGAGCCACCAGCCCTCGCGGCGGGTGGCTCCAGTTTTCAAATGTATTTTTTTTCTGTCATGAACTTGGGCGGCTTCCAGTTAGGTCCTTTGATAGCAAGGCCCTTTTCTCCCTCCAGCAAAACTCCTGCAGCGAAGAGCCGAGAGTACGATGCTTCCAGGGTCCCATACTCGTCGATCAGGTCTCGATTGTGGCGTCTGATCATCATGTCCAGATGTGGCGTTGCCTGAAGTAACGCGAACACCGTGACTATGTCATCCAGAGGTTCATTTTTAACGATCATCTCAACGGTGCTCACTGCCACATCTCCTTCAGCAATTTCTGGTAATCACGTTCTTCCTGCTCCGTTGCAGCAGCCAGTGCTTCGGGCGTGTAGAGAAGTGCGGGATCGTCTTTCAACTGGAAATCTTCCAACGTTGCCGTATGCACGTTATTCCAGATCGGTGACCCGATCTCTGGCATCTCGGTATCACCAAAGCCTAAAGCTCTGAATCTTTCGAACTCCCTTATCTCGTGAGTGTAGAAACGTTTGTCAGTGTCGGAAGCTTCGAGTTCTCCACGAGCGATTCGCTCCAGGCGATCAAGCATTACGTCATTGGCAGCTGATTGCGGAAACTTTGAAATGTGTAACTTCACGATGTCCGTTCCTTCCGATGAAACAGCGGCTGTTGCCCACTGCAAATCTGATATTTCATCTCCAATCTCGTCAGGGTTGAAACTACGCCCGCTGTGCTTCCCCTCTTCGGTCGCCCCTTCATAAGGACTACTGAACACCACATAAAGCGGCTCAATCTCCGAATCAGCCGGAAACACGATGATGAATCGATCCCAGCCTTCAATCAGAATCGGGTTCAGATCCAGCCGCCCTTCAACCGGAACAACGGAGGCGCCGGAATAGGCGGGCGAACCGGTATCCACTATTGGCAAAGCGGTCGATTGGTCGCCCTGCGAGATTGCCGGCGTCCATGTCAGCAAGTCGGTAGGCGAGTCCGATAGTGCGACCTTGTATACGTCGTTGAGCAAATCGTATGCGGCATTGAGGACCAGCACACTTGAGCGAATATGGAAGTCATCACTCGTAGCGACGAACACTTGCGTGCCAGCCCCGAGTCGCCTGACGCCTAGCCCGACCTGCATCTCCAAACTACCCTGCCGGTCCGCGATTTCACGTAGCGTCTCGGCCGGCTCGGACGACAACTCGGCCAGTGGAACGCTCATGGCGAAGCGTTCGCTGTTGCCCAGAGGTGACGGCATCAATAGCGCTGCGAACCCCATCAGTACTGGACTGCCGAACAGCGCCGTGCCCGTCGCTGTCAGGGTCGCTTTTGCGGTGCGTAGCGCATTGAGTATTCCCGCCGAGATAGCCGGGCTGAGCGGGACGGCTGTCGAAACGAAAGAAACGGCCGGGCCGTTGCTGGCCATTGCTCCAGAGGACGGAAAGACATGCTTCCTGTCCTGCTGTAACCGACGCTGTTCTGCCGCATGGGCCAGCGCCGTTGCTTCAGCTTTGGCTCGTGCCTCGGCCTGGGCGATTTTCAACTTAGCCAGCCGCTCTTTCTCCCGAGCTTCAGCCTCGGCATTAAGGCGCGCGGTCTCAGCCGCCAATCGAGCCTGTTCGGCATCCCGACGCTGTTTCTCTACCAACGCGGCCAGAAGCGCCTGTTCGCGTGCGCGGATTTCTTCCTGCTCCCGGCGCACCGCTTCGGCAATGTCACGCTGGCGCTGTTGCTCCGCGGCAATGCGGGCACGTTCTGCAGCTTGGCGTTGCGCCTCTGCCGCTGCCGCCTGTGCCTGATCCTGATCCTGAGCTTGTACGGTGGCCAGCCAATTGAGTACGCCAGCCTGTTGCTGGTTGAGCAGCGCCAATGTCTGGCCCAGCAGCCGCGCTTCGTGGGCGGCCCGAAAGGACTCGCTCCACAACGCTCTGCTGCGGACCGCTGCGCCCTGCGCGCGCCGATTGGCCGATGCCTGATTCAGGTAATCCTTGAAGGTTTTTCCCAGTGGATCGCTGCCATAAAAGCGGTTGGCGATGGCAGTCTGCCGTTGAAACTCGGCGCTCTTGCGTTGAATCAAGGTGTTCCTGACGCCAACTTCGCGGGCCAGTGCTGCGGCAGGTGGCAGAGGATTGGTCGGTCCTTCCAGCCTGGTCGCCGCCAGTTCGACCTCAATGGTTTGTGGAATAGAGGCGGTTCTTGCGTTGAATTCCTGTTCCACGGCGACTTGCGTTTCATGCATCAATTCACGCGTCTGCGGATTGGCGCCGGCAGGGCCGAACATGCCGCTGTAGGAGTAATTCATGTCGCGTTCTTTGAATGGTTCGAAGCCATCAGGACCGAACTCCCTGATATGTACTGGATCCAGTTCCAACGGTGGAGGCTTTGGCATATTCATGTCCTTTTGAATGTGCGTTTTCACTCGCTCGAAAAGTGCGCACGGGTGGCGATGACATCCGTGTCACCAGCGAATGGTTGAGGTGTTTCAAGTTACCTCAGAGTGGCGGTTATCAAATCCGAGAAGCCCGTCAGTAACAGGGCGTTATATCGAAAGGGTTTTCGCTGGTTTTTATCGATGCAGAGGGAATTCGTCCGAGCGTCGAAGAAATGTCTGACGCGCTGATCGCAAGCGTTGCCGAACCGCTATCCAGCCTTTTTGAACGCCCATAAAAAAGGCCGCTGCAAACGCAGCGGCCAAGGTAAGACGTTGGATCAAGGAGCTACAAATCAACGTCAGTGAACAGCGGTGCGATAAACCGAAAACACCGATTTATCTGAAATCTTTAACCAATCGCCTGCGCATTCAGCGTAGCGGGCTTGGCGCTTTCCGGCGTGTGCCGGGAGAGCGCGCTCAGAATACGGGCTTGCGCCTGTAGGAAAAATACCGATTCCAGACATGCACTGTTACGGGGCGCGCAACAGTGGCGTGCACATGCATGGCGCTGATGATGCGCCATCCAGCCAGTCCATGGGCCGCTCCAGGTCCCGTCGTACAAGGCCATTCATCCTTTCGAGCGACATCGCAAATACCTCCTTGGTGCGCTTATCGCTCGCACCGCCCGGCAGTAGGGTGGGGCCTTCTGTCACTCACCGGGGAAGACGCATGACAAAAACAACAATGCGCGCCATCTTCACACCGCAGGCGCTGGCCGCTGCGGTGGCTATGGGTTGCTGCGCCCAGGCGCACGCGGTCGCCTTCAACATCGGCGAAATCGAAGGCACCTTCGACTCGTCACTTTCGGTCGGCGCGAGCTGGGGGCTGCGCGATGCCGACAGTTCGCTGGTGGGCACGGTCAATGGCGGCAGCGGACAATCGTCCACCGGTGATGACGGGCGCCTGAATTTCAAGAAGGGCGAGACCTTCTCGAAGATCTTCAAGGGCATTCACGACCTTGAACTGAAGTACGGCGATACCGGTGTGTTCGTTCGGGGCAAATACTGGTACGACTTCGAACTCAAGGACGAAGACCGCGAGTTCAAGCAGATCAGCGACAGCGGCCGCAAGGAGGGCGCCAAGTCTTCCGGCGCGCAGATCCTCGATGCCTTCGTCTATCACAACTACGCCATCGCCGATTTGCCCGGCACGGTGCGGGCCGGCAAGCAGGTGGTGAGCTGGGGTGAGAGTACTTTCATCGGCAACTCGATCAACAGCATCAACCCGGTCGACGTCTCGGCATTTCGCCGTCCCGGTGCGGAGATCAAGGAAGGCCTGATTCCGGTGAACATGCTGTTTGGTTCGCAGAGCCTGACTGACAAACTCTCGGTCGAAGGCTTTTACCAACTGGAGTGGGACCAGACCGTCCTCGACAACTGCGGCACCTTCTTTGGCGTCGACGTCGCGGCGGACGGCTGCAACAACGGCTACACCGTCGGCAGTCCGGCGGTGGCGCCATTGGTGCCGCTGACCACCGCGTTCGGCCAAGGCATTCAGGTCACACGCGAAGGCGTGGTGATTCCCCGTGGCGGCGATCGCGATGCGCGCGATTCCGGGCAGTGGGGCACGGCGTTGCGCTGGCTCGGCGAAGACACCGAATACGGCCTCTACTTCATGAACTACCACAGCCGTACGCCGACGGTCGGCACCACGACGGCGGGGCTGTCGACACTGGCGGCGTTGCCAGGCATGGTCGGCATTGCCAACGGCCTCGCGCCTGGCAGCGGCGCAGGTCTGGCGCAAAGCGTGATGCTCGGGCGCGGTCAGTACTACCTCGAATACCCGGAAGACATTCGTCTGTACGGCGCGAGTTTCTCCACCACTCTGCCCACCGGCACCGCGTGGACCGGCGAGATCAGCTATCGGCCGAACGCACCGGTACAGGTCAACACCAACGACCTGACCCTGGCGCTGGTCAATCCGATCGCCGGTGGCACCGCATCGCCACTTGCGACCTCGCCGGGTGCTGATAACAAAGGCTACCGGCGCAAGGAAGTCACGCAGGTCCAGAGCACGCTCACGCACTTCTTTGATCAGGTGCTGGGCGCCGAACGCCTGACCGTGGTCGGCGAAGCGGCGGTGGTGCATGTCGGTGGTCTGGAGTCACGCAGTGAGCTGCGTTACGGCCGTGATTCGGTCTATGGCCAATATGGTTTCGGCGGCGATACCGACGGCTTCGTCACCTCGACTTCGTGGGGCTATCGCGCCCGGGCGATTCTCGATTACGCCAACGTTATCGGCGGGATCAACCTCAAGCCCAACCTGTCGTGGTCGCATGACGTCGCCGGTTACGGCCCCAACGGTCTGTTCAACGAAGGTGCGAAAGCCATCAGCTTCGGCGTCGATGCCGACTACCGCAACACCTACACCGCGAGCCTGAGTTACACCGACTTTTTCGGTGGCGATTACAACGTCCTCGAAGACCGTGACTTCGTGGCCCTGAGCTTCGGCGTGAACTTCTGATCTGCCCGAGAAGGATGACTGCAATGCGCAAAACGATTCTGCAATGTGGCGTGCTGGCCTTGAGTCTGCTGGCGGCCAACGTGATGGCGGCGGTGTCGCCGGATGAAGCGAACAAACTTGGCACCAGTCTGACTCCGCTCGGCGCCGAGAAGGCCGGTAATGCGGACGGTTCGATTCCGGCCTGGACCGGCGGTATCCCGAAAAACGCCGGTGCGGTGGACAGCAAGGGCTTCCTCGCCGACCCGTTTGCCAACGAAAAACCGTTGTTCACCATCACTGCTGCCAACGTCGAGCAGTACAAGAGCAAGCTGTCCGATGGCCAGGTGGCGATGTTCAAACGCTACCCGGAAACCTACAAGATCCCGGTCTACCCGACCCACCGCACTGTGGGCGCGCCGGCGGAAATCTACGAGTCGGCCAAGCGCAGCGCGCTGAACGTCAACGCGATCAACGACGGCAACGGCCTGGCCAATTTCACCGGCAATCGCTACTACGCGTTCCCGATTCCGAAGAACGGCGTCGAGGTGCTGTGGAACCACATCACCCGCTATCACGGTGGCAACCTGCGGCGGATCATCACCCAGGTGACACCGCAGACCAACGGCAGCTACACGCCGATCCGCTTCGAAGAAGAGATCGCCGTGCCGCAACTGATGAAGGACATCGACCCGGAAAAAGCCGCCAACGTGCTGACCTTCTTCAAGCAATCGGTGACCGCTCCGGCGCGCCTGGCCGGTAACGTGCTGCTGGTGCACGAGACCCTCGATCAGGTGAAGGAACCGCGTCTGGCGTGGATCTACAACGCCGGTCAGCGCCGCGTTCGGCGTGCGCCGCAAGTGGCCTATGACGGTCCAGGTACCGCGGCTGACGGGCTGCGTACTTCCGACAACTTCGACATGTTCTCCGGCGCGCCGGATCGCTACGACTGGAAACTGGTCGGCAAGAAGGAAATGTACATTCCCTACAACAGCTACAAGCTCGACTCGCCGAAGCTCAAGTACGACGACATCGTCAAGGCCGGGCACATCAATCAGGACCTGACCCGTTACGAACTGCACCGCGTCTGGGAAGTGATCGGCACGGTGAAGCCGAATGAGCGGCATATCTACGCCAAGCGCCACATGTACATCGACGAGGACAGCTGGCAAGTGGCGCTGGCCGATCACTACGATGGTCGCGGGCAACTGTGGCGCGTCGCTGAAGGTCACGCGCAGTACTACTACGATCATCAGGCTCAGGCTTACACCCTGGAAGCGCTCTACGACATCATCGCCGGCCGTTACATTGCGTTGGGCATGAAGAACGAAGAGAAGCACAGCTTCGAATTCGGCTTTGAAGCCAAGGCCGCCGATTACACACCATCGGCCCTGCGCGCCGAGGGCGTAAGGTAACGGGTCTGCAACACCGCTGGACAAAAGGCGCCCGCACGGTCGCCTTTTTTATGGTCATCAATCAGCGTGCTGAATACTCGTCAACAAGCGCGCGGGAGAGGGCTAGGGTGAGCGCACAACGATAAGAAGGCTCACCCGATGACCGCCATGTCCCCGTGCCTGGATCGACCCGGATTTCTGCCCAGGCTTTCTTCGCATCATCAGTCTCGCAATCGCTTGAGCGAACCGTTGCTGGCATCAAGCGCGCGGGTGAAGCTGTTGTGTGCGCCCGCTGGCAGCGGCAAAACCGCACTGCTGACCGAATGTCTGCTTCAGGTGCGTGCGGAGTGTGAGGCAATCTGGCTGCCGCTGGCGGGAGCAGCGCTCAGCGCCGAAGAGTTTTGCCTGCGTGTGACTCGGGCGCTCGGGCTGGTCGAAGGTCTCGACATAACGCAACTGATGACGGAGCTGGCTCATTGGTCCAGGCCGACTTCGCTGTTTATCGACGACTACTGTCGTCAGCCAAATCCGCCTGTTGATGCTCTGCTGGATCGGTTGCTGGCGGTCAGCAGCCCGGCGCTCACATGGTGGATCAGTACTCGCCGCCGGCCGCAGTGCAACTGGCCGCGGCTGTTGCTCGATGACGAACTTTACGAGTCCGAGCCCGCCAGTCTGGCGCTGACTCACGATGAGGTTGTATCGGTGTTGCGCCATTTGCCGCCAGATCAGGCGGATCGAGTCGCCGCTCGGATCATCCAGCGTACCGGCGGCTGGTGCGCAGGTGCGCGCATGGCGATTTTGCAAAAGTGCGACTGGGCGCAAAACCCGCAGCCGCAGCAGCGTGTCGACACGTTGCTCGACTATCTGCAGCACGAACTCTTCAGCAACCTGACGCCGGAGCAGGACGAGGCGTGGCGTGTCCTGGCTCACCTGCCACGGTTCAACGCGCCGTTATGCGAGCATTTGTTCGGCCCCGGCGAAGGCGCGCAATTGCTGCACGATCTGCAAGTGCAGGGCTGTTTTATTGAGCCATGGCAGGACTCCGCTGACTGGCTACAGGTCTTCCGCCCGCTGTCGCGAATCATCCAGGAGTCGCATTGGCCGTGTGCGCGTTCCTGGCACCGGCGCGCCTGTCAGTGGTTCAGCGCGACACAGGATTGGCGAGCAGCGTTCGAGCAAGCGTTGTTGGCCGAGGAATACGAAACCGCCGTCAGCCTGCTGCAGTATTTGAGTTTCGAGGATTTGTTCGAAGACCAGACCGTCGTCCTGCTGTTGCGCTTGCACGAGCAACAAAGCCAGGAACTGACCCTGATGACACCGCAGCTGATCGGGCTGGTCACCGGGGCTTTGTTATTCGCCGGCCGATTCGAACAGGCCGGGGAATGCCTGGCCCATCTTGCCCGCTTCATACCGCAGCCGACAGCGCATCTGCAACAGCAGTTGCTGGCGCGTTGGCAAGCGCAACAGGGTTGGCTCAGTCATCTGCAAGGGCAGATGGAGCCGGCGCGCGCCTGCTTTCAGGAGGCGCTAGCGGCGCTGGCGGATGATGCCTGGCAGGCGCGTCTGATGTGCCTGTCGGGCCTGACCCAGCAGGCGTTACTGTGCGGTGCACTCGATCAGGCCCATGCCCTCAACCGCGAGGCGCTGTGCCTGGCGCGTGCTCACGGCTCACTGCTTTTCGAAGGGTTGCTTGAGCTTGACCACGCACAATGGCTCGAGCAGCGCGGGGCGCCCCTGCGTGCAGAGACTCTGCTGGTGGACATCGAGCACTTGCTGCGCCAGCGCGCCACGGTGCCCGTGCCGCTGCTCGGCCGGATTGCCCTGCGCCGCGGACGGCTGGCGCTGTGCATGGGTCTTGAAGCGCAGGCTGCGGAGCTGTTCAGCCGCGGCCTTGAAGATTGCTCGCGCAGTGCTGACAAACGGGTCTTGTATGGCTACCTGGGACAGGCGCAACTGGCCGGTAATCGCGGCGATTATGCCTGCGCTTTCGAGCGCCTGCGCGAGGCCGAAAGGGTCATGCAGCAGCGGCAGATTCCCGATACGGTCTATCGCGGTGTCGTGCTGCAGGTCAGCAGTCAGTTCTGGTTACAGCAGGGTCGACCGCAGTTGGTGCAAGAAGCGTTGGGCCGGCTATTACGGCATTATCGTGGGCCCTTTGCGCTGCAGGCGCCGCCCGCGACGTTCGAACTGATTATTCGGATTGAATACCTGCTGGCCTGCGCCCATGCGCAATTGAATCGGCATGAAAACTCTCTGCCAACCATTGAGCGACTGTTGAACAAGACCGAGGCCGGAGGCATGTTGACGGCGCAAACGGAGTTGCTGCTGGCCTTCGCCGAGCTGGCTGAATCGAACGGCGACAAAGCGGCGGCGCAGCGAGCTCTCCAGCGAGCCGGGACGCTTGTGGAACGCTGCCGGTTGCAACAAGCCATGCGGGAGTGGGAGTTACGCCAAGGCAATCTTGGCACGGCAGCTGACCAGCCGCTTCCCGGCTTGCCATGCGAGAACGCTGATCCTGCGCAGGGCCTCAGTCGCCGTGAGCGAGAAGTGCTGATGTTGATCGCTCAAGGTGCTTCAAATCAGCAAGTTGCCGAACAACTTTATATTTCGTTGCATACGGTAAAAACTCATGCGAGAAGAATAAATGGAAAGTTGGGCGTAGAGCGTAGAACTCAGGCTGTGGCGAAAGCAAAGTTGATGGGCATACTGGTTTAATGTTTTGGTTTATTTTTCAGCATAAATACTTTTCGTTGTCGTACGCATGTTTTGTAAATTGTTGGCGCTTCAAGTCGATTGCAAAAGAAACTACCTTGCAACTATCTGCAGTGGCTGCATCCGCGCCTCTGGATAGTCAAGTAAGGAATGGTTGTGAGGAAGTTATATCAAAGTTTGATGCGTGGTTCCTTTGGTGAGCAGCTCACTTGGCCTGAAGAATGGGAAAAGGCGAGTCAGGCGAAATCAGATCTTTTCAAGATAGTCGGTGCCATGCCGAGCGTGCTGGATATTCTTCGTAACATGCTGCAGCGTGAATTAATCCGTTTGGGCAAAACAATCGATATCGACAAGGTCTATGTCAACACGGATCCGGCTTTTTCTGCCAGTGAAAATCGTCCTTCCGGCACTCTGTGGGATGTGACAGTTCATTGTTTGAATAACAATATCAGCCCTGCTTACATAGCGGGCGGTGATGGTGTTTTCTCTCTGCCGGATACGTTCAGTGCACAATTCAGGGTCAATACCCTGAATACTTTCATTGTCGAAGACCTGATCGCTGCAATTACTGCCGGTCTGGAACAAACGTTGCGAACCGAAATCGCAGGATTCTGGTCGGCGCCGGCCAAATCCATGCGCACGCAAAGTGCACCTTTGTCCAATAAGCAGGCTTTTATCCAAGCGTACGCCGCGGTCACCAGTGCAGAGCTGTCCCTGTCGGTCATGGCGAACAATTTCGACGCCCGTCTGGGTGAGCGATTTGCTCATCTGCTCGACGCAGACACCGGTCGCGCAGCGTTCGAAGTCTGTCTGCAACCGTCGCAGGATTACCTGCTCTCGCGCCAGCCTTGTTTCGTTCTGGACAACGCCGAGCGTTCGGATGCAGAAATGAAGCTGGTCAACGAGTCGACCTCCTACCTCATGCACACGCCGGAAAACGGCTTTGAGTACTTCGAAAAAAATACCGATTTGCACAGCAAGTTGCAGCAGCGGCTGTCCCTGCGCAGCCATCAGATCAGCTACATGAAAGCCATGCAAAGTCCTCACGCCTTCTGCGTAGAGGCTCATCTCAAGGGCCAGCTTGAAAATGTGAAGTCGCTGATCAGTGGCCAGCAACAACTTGAAACCCCGCTTATCTCCGCGCTTCAGGAAAATCAGGGCCTGCACGTGCTGCGCTACGGTATCGACACGCGTTTCTATCTCCTGTGGGCTGCCTTGAAACGTACCGATTGGCCGCTGTGGCTGGTGGATGCCGGCAGCCAAGTTCAAGAACGGTATACCGAGCTTGAGGCCTCCAAAGATCAATACCTGGCTGATTACTCTCGTGTGTTCGATACGTGCTTTTCGTTTAAGGATTATGTGTTGCGCACCTTCGCCGGCTGGGCAGCGAGGGTTCTCGGCGAACAACTGGATCCAGAAACAATCAGCGTGCATAGCTCGTATACCCTGGTGGTTGCCGGTCGCACTATTGAGCAGGAAGAAACCCGAACGCTGACAGAATTTATCGTTGTCGGTGTCCATGACTCTGGCTATGACGCGCGCCTTACTGTCATCGGCGCGCCCAGCGGAAGTCGTCTGACAGCCGAGGCGCTTGAACGGTGGCTGGCGCATCGCAACCTTCGATTGGAATTTACAGACGATCTCGCACCGATGCCTTCTGCTGATTACCAAGAGGCTTACCGTAATTATCTGTTCAGCCAAATGGAGTTTGCAGTTTTCTGTGCTCGCCACTCCGGGAAGTTGAATTCCACCGATGCGAATATCGTCGCCCGCGCCATGGCCAACGACCCAGCGGTAAGGATTCAAGGGATAAAGATCGAACACCACGGGCCGGCGTTGAAAGATGTCCTGAACATTTCGGCTGAAGGATATCTGCCGTCGCTGATGTTTATCAAAATGCCGGAAGGCGAGTATGAGCTGCGAAAGTTTGCCGATAAGCACGCGGCGAACCGCTGGTTGGAGTCGGCGCTGTCCGCAGATCGCGAGTACGCGGCACTGTTAATCCATCCGGACTACCTGCACAAGGCCGGTCAGTTGCTCGGCAACGCTCGCACACAGCTCAGTTACCGCTACGCGCTGGATAGTCGCCCTGTGGATCTGGAGCTGAATCCAAAGGTGGCGTTGGCGGACTACGTCAATGTTGCTTACCGAGCTGAAGTGGCCTTGCATAAGGCTATTGCACCGACGGGTTATCGGGCGCTTGGTTTCGAGGGCCGCAAGCGCTTCGCTCGTCTGACCACCGAACTCAAAGCGCTGTCCACGGTTGACGCGCGAGACAACGGCTTCCCGACGTTCGAGCAATTCACTTATGACGCAGTGAAAGCACAAATAGAAGATATCTTGCGTGCGCGTGGCAGTATCGTTTCAGTCAATCCGGACCAGATCATTGTTCAGACCGAAGAGTTTCGCAAGAGCGTTACTGACGTCCTGCTTGAGGGCGCTACTTTTGAAGCAGTGCATCCGGCCTATGAAACGAAATTCAGCCCCAAGTACTATTTGCTGAATGGACATCCCAATGTTGACAAACTGGATATCCGAGACCTTTCTTCGCTGTCGAAAACCTTCCGTCCCGGTGATCGGTATAGCGCGATGTTGAAGGAGCAGTATCTGGACAAGGCTCATTCGGATTACGCATTCAAACGCGCTGTGCATGCCCGGAAAATTCGTTGTGAAATGAGCTGCAATGCGTTTTCCGACTTTGTCAATGGCAGGTTGTCTCCGGAAGCGTTATCAGCGGTGCAGCACATCATTGATAGCCTGAAAGAAAGCGGCGGTCATCAGTCGATCGACAATGACACTTTTGAAGGCGGCGAGGGATTATATAAATTCAACATCCATTCGCTGGGATTGACCGCTGCTGGGGACCGCACTGTTGGGGGTGTTTATATATTCCGCCTGAAACTGCTGTCGGGGTTCCACGATCTGCTCTACACGCCTGACGCACCAGATCTTGTCAGCTTCCGGCCGATGGCGGAGTTCATTCCTTCGATTCGTTTTCGCTATGGCCCGTTTCGAGACTACTACAGCGCGCGGATACTGCTGGTTGATCAAAAAGTGGTTGAAGATTATTTCGATGACCTGGTCGCCACTGTCGATATCAAACCGGTAATCCGCACGCAAAATCGCGCGAGGCTCTCTGATCTGTTCACTTTTCACGATGAGCGTATACACCGTGTGCTCAGCGATATCGATGAACGCACTATCAGTTTGAATGAAATAATTGCCGGTCTGGTTTATGAAAATTTGTTGAAAGCTGCAAGTATCGTGAGCCTGGTGGTTCCTCCCGTGGGTACAGTTGTGGTGGCTGTGCAAATGATGAAAAGCATCTACGACGCATCACAATCGCACCGACGTGGCGACTACCGCGCCGCGCTGGGCCATGTAAAAGATGCGCTGACCGGGCTGCTGACATTGGGCAAAGCCGCAGCGGCGGGGGCACCTGTCAAGGAAATCACCCAGGCGCAACGATCGTTCCTCAGTCTGTTCGACGATGCGCGGACGGTCGCGGAACTGGTCACGCACTACACTGGCCAGAAAGAGTCGAAAGAGATGTTGGTAGAATTCTTCCAGACATTGATGGAAGCCACGGATACCGGAGTAAGTAAAACAACCGTTCATTGATCATCTTCGAGCATCCCGACTCGATCAACGAACAACACTCAGCTTTCGTAGCCCATCCGCCAACTCACGGCCCGCGTCGCAGCCAACAACCGCTGCGCCGCCGGGCCGTTTTCATCGGCGTGGAACAGCGAGGTCGGGCCAACGATGGTCAGCACCGCAGCGATCTGCCCGACTGCGTTGAACACCGGCGCAGAAAGCGCATCCACACCCGGCATCAACAAACCATGCACGTGATGCAGACCCCGTTCGCGGATCTGTTCGCACAGCGCTGCATAGGCTTTTTCGTCCTTGAGCGGATGCTCCGCGACAGCGATTTCCTGCTCGCGTAATTCATCGGTTTCGCGGTGCGGCAGGTAGGCGCTGAACACCAGCCCGGTGGACGAGCTGAGCAGTGGCAGCACCGAACCCAATTGCGTCACCACCGTTACCGCGCGCACCGCCGGTTCGATGTGCACGACGGTTGCGCCCTGATTGCCCCAGACCGCGAGGAAGCAGGTTTCGTTGAGTTCATCGCGCAACTCGGACAGCGGCAGGGCGGCGACTTTCAATACGTCCATGCTGTTGAGTGCAGCCAGCCCTACGCGCAGCGCTTCACGGCCGAGGCCGTAATGGTTGGTGGCGGCGTTCTGTTCGGCAAAGCCCGAGGCAATCAACGCCTGCAAATAGCGATGCACCTTGCTTGCCGGCATCTGCACGTGCTCGGCCAGACGCGACAGTGACGTCGACGGCGACAACTCGGCCAGTGCCTTGAGGATGTCGGTGCCGACCTCGGCGGAGCGGACTTTCTGTTTGCCGTTGCTGTCGCTGGTTTTTTCCATGGGGCTGGCGGTTCCGGTTCGAATGGGCGTCTTTATAGCTTGACGCTGGATAGCGAGCAAATTACGTTATGCGTAATCAGATTACGATAATAACAACCCCGGCGTGCCGAGAACTCTGAGCCAGAGCGATGGGCCACTGCCGACTCCCTGTTCAGGAGGCTCCATGAACTCCGATTCAACCGCTCAGGATTTGACGTATCAGTCCGGGTTCGGCAACGAATTCAGCTCTGAAGCGTTGCCCGGCGCGCTGCCCGCTGGGCAGAACTCCCCGCAAAAAGCCCCGTACGGCCTCTACACCGAATTGTTCTCCGGCACCGCGTTCACCATGCCGCGCAGCGAAGCGCGGCGGACCTGGATGTACCGGATTCAGCCATCGGCCAATCACCCGGCGTTCGTCAAACTGGAGCGGCAACTGGCGGGCGGGCCATTGGGTGAAGTAACCCCTAATCGCCTGCGCTGGAATCCGCTGGATCTGCCGACCGAACCGACGGATTTCATCGATGGCCTGGTCAGCATGGCGGCCAACGCTGGCGCTGAAAAACCGTCCGGCATCAGCATTTACAGCTACACCGCCAACCGCTCAATGGAGCGCGTGTTCTTCAACGCCGATGGAGAAATGCTGCTGGTGCCGCAACTCGGCCGCCTGCGCATTGCCACCGAACTGGGCGTGCTCGAAGTCGCGCCGCTGGAGATTGCGGTGCTGCCGCGTGGCCTGAAGTTTCGCGTCGAACTGCTCGATCCACAGGCACGCGGTTATCTCGCCGAGAACCATGGCGCGCCGCTGCGCCTGCCGGATCTGGGGCCGATCGGCAGCAACGGTCTGGCCAATCCGCGCGATTTCCTCACCCCGGTCGCTGCCTACGAAAACCTGCCGCAACCGACGACCCTGGTGCAGAAATTCCTTGGCCAGTTGTGGGCCACCGAACTCAATCATTCACCGCTGAACGTGGTCGCCTGGCACGGCAACAACGTGCCGTACAAATACGACCTGCGCCGTTTCAACACCATCGGCACGGTGAGTTTCGATCACCCCGATCCGTCGATTTTTACCGTACTGACCTCGCCGACCAGCGTGCACGGTCTGGCCAACCTCGATTTCGTGATCTTCCCGCCGCGCTGGATGGTCGCCGAAAACACCTTCCGGCCACCTTGGTTCCACCGCAACCTGATGAACGAATTCATGGGTCTGATCCAGGGCGAATACGACGCCAAGGCCGAAGGCTTCGTGCCCGGTGGCGCTTCGCTGCACAGCTGCATGAGCGCCCACGGCCCGGACGGCGATACCTGCACCAGGGCGATCAATGCCGAGCTTGCGCCGACAAAAATCGACAACACCATGGCCTTCATGTTCGAGACCAGCCAGGTGCTGCGGCCAAGCCGCTTTGCCCTCGACTGCCCACAATTGCAATCCAGTTACGACGCCTGTTGGGCGACGCTGCCCGCCACGTTCGACCCGACCCGGAGATAACTCATGACACAGAATTCCTTCCCCCGCAGCTGGGTCGCTTCGGCCAACGGTCACAGCGATTTTCCCTTGCAGAATCTGCCGCTGGGCGTGTTCAGCCTGAACGGTTCGATGCCGCGCGCAGGCGTAGCGATCGGTGAGCACATCTTCGATTTGCAAGTGGCGCTTGAGGCCGGTCTGTTCGACGGCGTTGCACGCAGCGCAGTGGAATCCATGCAGGGCGGGCAATTGAACGCGTTCTTCGAACTCGGCCGTGAGGCTCGGGTGGCCCTGCGCGCACGGCTGATCGAACTGTTCAGTGAAGGCAGCACCCTGCGCGGCAACATCGAAGCGCAAGGTGCGACAGTGCTGCCACTGGCTGCCGATTGCCAGATGCACCTGCCGGCGCGAATCAGCGATTACACCGACTTCTACGTCGGCATCGAGCATGCGCAGAATGTCGGCAAGCTGTTCCGTCCGGATAATCCGTTGCTGCCGAATTACAAGCACGTGCCGATCGGTTACCACGGTCGCGCGTCCACGGTGCGAGCCTCCGGTACCGACGTGCGCCGGCCGAAAGGCCAGACGCTGCCAGCCGGCCAGACCGACCCGGTCTTCGGCCCGTGTGCGCGTCTGGATTACGAACTGGAACTGGGCATCTGGATCGGCCCGGGCAACGAGATGGGCGAGCCCATTGCCATCGCTGACGCCGCCGAGCACATCGCCGGTTTCTGCCTGCTCAACGACTGGTCGGCGCGGGATATCCAGGCTTGGGAATACCAGCCGCTCGGGCCATTTCTGTCGAAAAGTTTCATCACCAGCGTCTCGCCCTGGGTAGTGACGGCTGAAGCACTGGAGCCTTTCCGTATTGCACAACCGGCGCGTCCGGAAGGTGATCCGCAGCCGTTACCGTATCTGCTCGACAAACGTGATCAGGACGGTGGTGCCTTCGATATCGAGCTGGAAGTGCTGCTGCGCACCGAAGCCATGCGCGAGCAGAATCTGCCGGCCCATCGTCTGGCCCTGAGCAACACTCGCCACATGTACTGGACCGTCGCGCAAATGGTCGCGCACCACAGCGTCAACGGTTGTCAGTTGCAGGCCGGCGACCTGTTCGGTTCGGGCACTTTGTCCGGCCCGGAAAACGGTCAGTTCGGCAGCCTGCTGGAAATCACTGAGGGCGGCAAGAAACCGATCGAACTGCCCTGCGGCGAAGTGCGCAAATTCCTTGAGGACGGTGACGAAATCATCCTGCGCGCCCGCTGCGCCCGCGAAGGTTTTGCCTCGATCGGCTTCGGCGAATGTCGCGGCACCGTGATCGCTGCACGCTGACAGGAGCGGCTCATGGATCTCTTTACCTATTACCGTTCCACCTCGTCGTACCGGGTGCGCATTGCGCTGGCATTGAAAGGGCTCGATTACCAGGCGCTGCCGGTCAACCTGATCGCACCGTCGGGCGGAGAACATCGGCAAGCGGCGTATCTGGCGCTCAATCCGCAGGGTCGGGTGCCGGCCCTGCGCACCGATGACGGCGCGCTGCTGATTCAGTCGCCGGCAATCATCGAGTACCTGGAGGAGCGTTATCCACAGGTGCCGCTGCTGCCGGATGATCTGGTGGCGCGCGCGCAGGTGCGCGGTGTGGCGGCAGTGATCGGCTGCGATGTGCATCCGCTACACAATGTCAGCGTACTCAATCGCCTGCGCCAGTCGGGGCAGGACGAGGCGCAGGTGGTGGAGTGGATCAGTCACTGGATCAGCCAAGGGTTGGCGACGGTGGAGCAGTTGATCGGTGACAGCGGTTTCTGTTTTGGCGAATGGCCTTGCGTGGCGGATGTGTATTTGATTGCGCAGTTGTATGCCGCAGAGCGGTTCAACGTCAGCCTTGAGGCTTATCCAAAGATTTGCCGTGTGGCTGCCTTGGCGGCTGAACATCCGGCGTTTATCAAGGCGCATCCAGCCAATCAACCGGACACCCCGTAACTGAAAACCAAAAACCTGTGGGAGCGGGCTTGCCCGCGATAGCGATCGTCCAGACCCCCTTGTGTTGAATGTGCCGCCGTCATCGCGGGCAAGCCCGCTCCCACAGGGATCGAGGTGGCAATAGCGAAATAATCATAAAAACAAAAAACAGGTACCTTGCGATGCATAACCAGATTGCCAGCTTCCGCGCGGCGCTCGACGCCCGGCCTGTGTCCCGTTATCAGTGGTTGCTGTTGTTTCTGCTGGCGTTGCTGCTGGTCACCGACGGTTATGACGCCCAGGTGCTCGGTTATGTAGTGCCGGCGCTGGCCCAAGACTGGGGGCTGGAAAAATCCGCGTTCGGCCCGGTTTTCAGCGCCAACCTGCTCGGCCTCACCCTCGGTTCTCTGGCGGTCACGCCACTGGCTGACCGTTTCGGTGTGCGGCGAATTCTGCTTGCCTGCGTATTGATCTACGCCACGCTGACGGTGCTGATGGTTTTCGCCGATTCGCTCAACACGCTGATGATCGCGCGGTTCATCTGCGGCATCGGCATGGGCGGCGCAATGCCCAGCGCCATGGCCTTGATGTCGGAATATTCACCGCCGCGTCTGCGCACGCTGATGGTGACGCTGGCTGCCTGTGGTTTCTCGTTCGGTGGGGCGGCGGGCGGTTTTGTCGCGGCCGGTTTTATCGATCAGTTCGGTTGGCAGGCAGTATTCCTCGCTGGCGGCGTGACGCCATTGCTGCTGTTTCCTTTCCTGTGGTGGATGCTGCCGGAGTCGCTTCCGCGCTTGCTACGTGATGCACCGCCGTATGCACGGCTGCGCAAGGTCACCACGCGGATGTTGCCGGACTGGCAGCCACCGCTGGCCAGTGTCGAGCAGAATGAGCGCGAGCTGGGCAGCAAACTGACCGTGGTCGAGTTGTTTCGCAACGGCTATGCGCGGCCGACCCTGCTGATCTGGGCGACTTTTTTTGTCAGCCTGATTCTGTTGTATTTCATGATCAGTTGGCTGCCAACACTGCTGCTGGAAAGCGGTTTGAAACTCAACGAAGCCAACCTGGTGACGTCGATGTTCCTGTTCGCCGGGACCCTCGGCGCGATTTGCATGGCCTGGTTCGCCGACCGTTTGCAACGCAAGGTGCGCCTGCTGTCCGGAGTGTTGGCAGGAGCTGCGCTGTGCACGATCCTGCTTGGGCTCAACCACGACGATCCGCGTTTTCTGGTGGCCTGTGTGTTTGCCGCCGGGTTCTGCATCATCGGCGGGCAACTGACGCTGAATGCCTTCGCCAGTAATTTCTATCCGGCCCATGTACGCGCCACCGGTACAGGATGGGCACTGGGCGTGGGGCGATTCGGTTCGATCCTTGGGCCGCTGTTCGGCAGCCTGCTGCTGGCGATGCATATACCGGTGGAGCAGATTTTCTTTTTCTGCGCGATCCCGGCAGTGATTGCCGCGCTGCTGATCATTCAGGTGCGCTCGCCGACTGAGACCCGCCGATCCTCTGTGGAAGCGAGCCTGCTCGCGAAGAACGATAACGCGGTTTGACCGGGAGACTGAGGTGCCTGCTTCGCGAGCAGGCTCGCTCCCACAGGTTTGCGCAGGCCTCAAGGATGGGGGCAAGCCAGCAGGGGATGGTTAATGCACGACGGAGTTGGGCGGCAGATGGCCGAGGCGTTCGGTCAGGCGCAGGCGCTGGATCGGATCTTCGCTGAGCAACAGCGCGTGCTCCAGATCGAAACGTTCAGCGTTCGGACAATCCAGCCGTTGATACAGACTGGCGCGAGCCATGTAATCGGCAGCCTTCGCGCCACCCAGTTCGAGCACTCGTTCCGCGTCGATCAGCGCGGCGATAAGGTCATCGTGGGTCAGGTGCAGTTGACGCAGGTTGCGCGACAGGCGCTGCAGCATCTGCACTGGCGTCGCGGTGAGCAAGTGCTCGGCGCTGAGCTGCATGTTCGGCCCGTACTGGCGCTGCAACAATTCGCGACAGTCATTGGGATACAAGCGTCGACCGCCGCAAGGGTCGAGCAAGTGGTCGGCGCCGGGAACCCTCAGCAGGAAGTGACCGGGGAAGTTCACCCCGACCAGAGGAATCTCCAGCCCACGCGCCAGTTCCAGGGCGATCAACGCCAAGGCCAGCGGTTGACCGCGCTGGGTGTGCAATACACGATGCAGCAGCGCCGCCTGCGGGCGTAGCGGCAGGAAATCATCCTGCGCGAAACCGAGATCGACCATGCGCCGCAACAGCGGTTGCGCCAGTTCGCTGACCGGCAGCATCGGCAGGCCATAGCTGACGCGTAGTTGCAGATCCCTGAAGGTTCGCAACCATGCCTCGGGCTCGAGAGTTTTGTCGTGCTCGGCACTTATCCACAGCGCAGCTTCCAGCAGGGCTGGCGGTGAACGATGCAGGCATTCGAAAAAGTGTTGGCGCGCACTCATTTAAATCTCCCTCCAATGCCTCGTTTTAGCCTCGTCCGGGGGGTTCGTCCAGTAGCGGACTCCGTGGACGCGAGTTATATGGCAAGACAGTGTCCGCTCGGCGGCTCATGCCGGTGCGCGCCAGCAATTTTCAGGGGCAAGCCTATACTGGCGTTCTACAAGAAGTGATTCGGGAGCCTGTCGATGTTCGCTCTCATGCAAAGCACTCGCCTGGAATCGCTGCACCTGAGCGTGGATCCGGTCACCGGGTTGAAGGCGGTCATTGCCATTCATGACAGTCGGCTGGGGCCAGCCCTGGGTGGCTGCCGTTACCTTGCCTATCCCAACGACGAATCTGCGGTCGAGGACGCCATTCGCCTGGCGCAAAACATGAGCTACAAAGCGGCGCTGGCCGGCCTTGCGCAGGGTGGCGGGGTGGCGGTGATCGTGCGCCCGGCCCATGTCGAGAATCGCGCCGCATTATTCGAGGCTTTCGGTCGTTGTATCGAGCAACTCGACGGCCGCTACATCACCGCCATCGACAGCGGTACTTCAGTGGCCGACATGGACTGCATTGCCCAACAGACGCGGCATGTCACCAGCACCACTTCGGCAGGCGACCCGGCACCGCACGCGGCCATGGG
This sequence comes from Pseudomonas sp. UF-293, assembly GCF_058245595.1. NCBI lineage: Bacteria > Pseudomonadati > Pseudomonadota > Gammaproteobacteria > Pseudomonadales > Pseudomonadaceae > Pseudomonas > Pseudomonas sp. UF-293. The sequence continues at coordinate 92,740 of NZ_JBSICA010000012.1, forward strand.
TGTGTTCACCGGCATTCGCGCCACGGCGATGGCGCGCCTGGGCAGCGACAACCTCGAAGGCCTGCGCATTGCCATTCAGGGGCTTGGCAATGTCGGTTTTGCGCTGGCCGAGCAACTGCACGCGGCAGGCGCCGAGTTGCTCGTCAGTGACATCGACCACGGCAAGGTGCAGCTGGCGATGGAACAGCTCAATGCCCATCCGATCGCCAACGACGCATTGCTCAGCACACCGTGCGACATTCTCGCGCCTTGTGGGTTGGGCGGTGTGCTCAACAGTCACTCGGTGTCACAACTGCGCTGTTCCGCTGTGGCCGGTTCGGCGAACAATCAACTTTCCCATCTGGATGTGGCGGATCAACTGGAACGGCGCGGGATTCTTTACGCGCCGGATTATGTGATAAATGCCGGCGGGCTGATCTACGTCTCGCTGAAGCATCGGGGTGAGGAGTTGCCGACGATTACGGCGCATCTGTCGAAGATCAGTTCGCGGCTCACGGAAGTCTTCGCTCACGCGCAGGCGGAAAAACGTTCGCCGGCGCGGGTGGCGGATGAGTTGGCGGAGAAGGTTTTGTATCGCTGAAAAAGTAAAAGATCGCAGCCTTCGGCAGCTCCTACATTCCGAGTGTAGGAGCTGCCGAAGGCTGCGATCTTTCTGATTACTTCGGCGCTTTCGCTGCTTTGGCGGGCTTCGCCGGCGCCTCATCAGGTTCGGCCGCATCAGCTTTTTCGACAGGCTCGGCCGGCGCGTTGATCAGCTCCGACAGCGCATCGGGCTGGCTCTTGAATGCCCGGGCGAACACATCACGATTCTTCGCCATGTAGATCCCGGCTTCTTCCACTTGCTGTTCGGTCAGGGACGGAACGGCTTTTTGCAGCACATCAGCCAGATATTCGGCCAGTTCGAGCATTTTGTCATGACGATCAGCTTCGGCTTTATCCATGAACAAGCGCTCCAGATCTCGGCTGCTGCGGTATACCACTTCGACGGCCATTCACCACCTCACATGCCTTCACGTTAAGTTGTCTTGACGACTACTGTATCCATATACAGCGAAAAGGATAAGCGAATCCCAGCGCCATGGGTAGTGGCTTTTCAATGTAGACCGGATTTGGCGTTTGTCAGGGGTACGTGCGGCTGCTATTCGCGAGCCGGCTCGCTCCCACAGAAACTCCAGTGGTGCGACCAAACGCCACGGCGCGTGATTTGCGGCGGATCGCCATGATGCGTGGCCCTGAACCTGCATGAAAACCATTGCAACAAGGCGCGCGCGCAAAACCGTCACGTGCGATACGCATCATCCGCCCGAAACGGGCTAAGGAAACTCATCGTGAAAATAAACTGGGCCGAGAAACTGCGGCGTAACGTGCATCAACTGGCCGAGTCCCTGGGCAACCTGTTCGTCGAAACCTTCCATTATCTGGCGCTGTTCGCCATCGGTGCGGTGACGGCGTGGGCGGCGGTGATGGAGTTTCTCGGTATGCTCGAAGTCGGGCACATCAAGATCGATGACATCCTGTTGCTGTTCATCTATCTGGAACTGGGCGCGATGGTCGGGATTTATTTCAAGACCAATCACATGCCCGTGCGCTTCCTGATCTACGTGGCGATCACTGCGCTGACGCGCCTGCTGATCTCCAATGTCTCGCACCACAACCCGCCGGACATGGGCATCATCTACCTGTGCGGCGGCATTCTGCTGCTGGCGTTTGCGATCCTGGTGGTGCGTTACGCCTCGTCGCAGTTCCCCTCAGTGAAGATCGAGAACCCGCAGCGCAAGATCGGCACGGGCTCCAGCGAACATCCTGAAGTGGAAAAGGGCGAGCTTTAAAGGCTCGCCGCCTGGCCCGGCTGACCTTTGCCGCGTGGCGGTGGCGGGGTCAACCCGGCGCCGCTGGTCATGGCTTCGAGAATCGACATGGCGCTGTGGCCCTGTTCGATGGCGATGCCGAACTGAATGCTTTGCACCAGCCTTTTCAAACGCTCGGGATCGTTGCGCTGTTCAGCGCTGATCATGCGTTTGGCCACGATGCGGCCGGCGTTGGACAGGGTCAGCATAATGCTGCCGTCCAGGCCCTGAATGCTCAGATTGATCTGATAGTCCGGCGCGAAGGCATCGGTAATGATCTGAAATGGGTTGTCCATGATGCGTCACCGCCTGATTGAACGTGCAGTTGTTGACCGGCCATGATCCGATTTGGTTCGCAACACCAGACCACTGGCATCTCGTTCTCTGAGGTTTGCAATGTCCGTTTGCCTCAAGGGTGATATAGCAAGGCGCATGCCGGAAAAATTGTCGAACAATAAACACGGCGAAAAAAACGGCGAGCCTCGGGGCTCGCCGTTTTTTGTGGCGCGTTTTCAGGGCAGGAATGAGGCGATGATCGCTGACAGTGCAAACAGGCCGATCAGCATTCGACCCAGTTCACCGCCAAGCCGCCCCGTGAAGTTTCCTTGTACTTGTCATGCATGTCGGCGCCGGTGTCGCGCATGGTGCGGATCACCCGGTCGAGGGAAATAAAGTGATTGCCGTCGCCGCGCAGGGCCATTTGCGTGGCGTTGATCGCCTTCACCGCCGCGATGGCATTGCGCTCGATGCACGGCACTTGCACCAGGCCACCGACCGGATCGCAGGTCAGGCCGAGGTTGTGTTCCAGGCCGATTTCGGCAGCGTTTTCCAGTTGCTCCGGTGTCGCCCCGAGCACGTCGGCGAGGCCGGCGGCAGCCATCGCACAAGCTGAGCCGACTTCGCCCTGACAGCCGACCTCGGCACCGGAGATGGAGGCGTTTTTCTTGCACAAAATGCCGACGGCGGCTGCGCCGAGAAAGAACGCGACGACGTCATCGTCAGACGCATCCGGATTGAATTTCATGTAGTAGTGCAGAACGGCCGGAATGATCCCGGCGGCACCGTTGGTCGGCGCGGTGACCATGCGCCCGCCGGCAGCGTTTTCTTCGTTGACGGCGAGAGCGAACAGGTTGACCCATTCCATCGCCGACAGGGTCGAACTGATCACGTTCGGTTTGCCGATTTCCAACAGGCTGCGGTGCAGTTTCGCCGCGCGGCGCGGTACTTTCAGACCGCCGGGCAGAATGCCTTCGTGGCGCAGGCCTTGTTCGACGCACTCGCGCATCACTGACCAGATGTGCAACAGGCCCTGACGGATTTCGGCATCGCTGCGCCAGGCGCGCTCGTTGGCCATCATCAGTTCGGACACGCGCAGCTTGTGTTGTTTGCACAGGGCGAGCAGTTCGGCGGCGCTGGAAAAATCGTACGGCAACACCACGTCGCTGGTTGGCGCCACGCCTGACTCGGCTTCAGCCGCTTCGACGATGAAACCGCCGCCCACCGAATAATAGGTTTGCGCAAACAGCTCGGCGCTTTCGCCAAATGCGGTCAGCGACATGGCATTGGGGTGGTAGGGCAGACTCTCGTCGAGCAGCAGCAGATCGCTGTGCCAGTCGAAAGCAATCGAACGCTGACCGGCGAGGGACAGTTGCCCGGTTTCGCGCAGTTGTTGAATGCGTGGATCGATGGTCGAAGGATCGATGCTGTCCGGCCACTCGCCCATCAGGCCCATGACCGTTGCGCGGTCAGTGGCGTGGCCAACACCGGTGGCCGACAGCGAACCGTACAGACGGATCTGCACACGTCGCACATCATTGAGCAGATGCTGATCGATCAGAGCCTGGGCAAAGGTCGCCGCTGCACGCATCGGACCGACGGTATGAGAACTGGACGGGCCGATGCCCACTTTAAATAGATCGAAAACACTGATAGCCATGCTAAACCCTTACAAGCAATGGAGTAGGAATCGCTGCCATTTTTTGTCGGACAAGCGCAATGTCGGCGATACTGCCTGCCTCGGTTGGAGGTGACCAACGAAACCTCCTAAGACAGCCTTTAGCAGGACTAAACAATGAGTCGTCAATTGCATGCCCAGACCTATGTCTGGCTGCAGGTGTTTGCCTGCGCCGCGCGGCACCTGTCCTTCACCCGATGTGCCGAAGAGCTGCACATCACCCCGGGCGCGGTCAGCCAGCAGATTCGCCAATTGGAAGAGCGCTTGGGCTTTCGCCTGTTTCATCGGCGCGCGCGGGGCGTTGAGTTGAGTGCGCAGGGGCAGCGGCTGGCGATTACCGTCAACGAAGCCTATGGCAGCATCGATGCGGAACTGCGCCGGCTGGACGCCGGGATGATCAGCGGGACGCTGCGGTTGCGGTCGATCCCGTCGTTTCTCGGCAAGTGGCTGACCCCGCGCCTGCCGCGCTTGCAGCAACGCTTTCCGGATATCCAGTTGCGCCTGGTGGCGGAGGACAGCAGCGTGCCGTTGCACGAGGGCGATTTCGATCTGGCCATCGACCTCAACGACGGCAGTTACCCCGGATTGTTATCCACAGCCTTGCTCGACGAGCAGATTTTCCCGGTGTGTGCGCCGAGCCTGTTGCGCGGGCGACCGCCGTTGCACGGGCCGGCCGATCTGGTGCATTTCCCGCTGCTGCACGACATCACCGCCTGGCGTGGCAGTTATGAATATGCGGAATGGGAGTTCTATCTGAACGCGATCGGCTTCGAAGGCGCCGACGTGCGACGCGGGCATACGTTCAATCGCAACCACCTGACCATCGAAGCGGCGATTGCCGGCATGGGCGTGGCGATTGCCCGGCGCACGTTGCTCAACGATGAGCTGGAGCGCGGCACGTTGATCGTGCCGTTCGGCCTGTCGGTGCCCAACCATAAACGTTATGTGCTGCTGTATGCACCGGGGGCGTTGAGCCATCCGGGCGTGCGCGCTGTGCATGACTGGCTGGTGGAAGAGGCGGGGATTTTTCGCAGCCTGCACCCGCTGAATGACGGGCAATTGTGAGCAGATTTTGCCAAGAGGTGAGGCGACCCAACTCCCGACATTAACAGCGCCTCGCTCGGTTGTCCGGCTTTTTTTGCGAATGAATATTTTTCTTTTTTCAGGGGTTGAAATGTTCGCCGCTCGGGCCGATTGTTGTAACCAGGAGGTCAGGAAATTCACTTCAAGGCCTCCAGCGAGCTAGCTGAAATAAGGGATGAACTATGCAAATCCAAGTCAACAGTGATAACCATATTCAAAGCAGTAAGCGACTGGAGGAGTGGGTACGTACAACTATTGAGAGCACGCTCGACCGTTATGAAGAAGACCTGACCCGTGTCGAAGTCCACCTGAGCGACGAGAACGGCGAGAAACCAGGTCCCCATGACTTGCGCTGCCAACTGGAAGCGCGGCCAAAAGGCCACCAACCGATTTCCGTGACCCACAAAGCCGATTCGCTGGAACAGGCGATCGACGGTGCTGCCGAGAAACTCGAGCACAAGCTGGATCACCTGTTCGGCAAACTGCGAGGTAAACCACGCGCCGCTGTAGTGCCATTTAGCGGCAAAGCCAACGACAAGCTGTTGGCGGAAGAATTCGACGAGAACGAACAGGCAGCGATCAACAGTTGATGCGCTGATTGCACAAGTCACAAGGAGAACGGGCCTGCTGATGCAGGCCCGTTTTTTTTGCGCGGTGTGGGGGGATTTTCAGAACCTGTTCAGAACGCCACCGACGTCTGCACATAAACCGTCCGCGGCTCACTTACATACTTGCCCTTGTTGTTGTCATCGAACGAGCGTGTGAAGTACTGCGTGTTGAAGATGTTCTTCACGCCCACCGCCACGTTCAGATCAGACAACTGCGGCCCGAAGTCATACCCTGCACGGCTGCTGAACAGCATGTAACCTGGGATCTTGCCGGTGCTGCCATCGGCACTTTCCTTCGAGGTATTGGCGTTGTCGGCGAACTGGTCGCTCTGAAAGCTGCTGTCCAGATTCAGCTTCCACGGCCCTTCGGTATAACCGACGCCAATCGTGCCTTTGTGCTTGGAGGAAAACGGCACGCGGTTACCTTTGTTCGGACCATCCTCGCGGATGGTGGCGTCGACGTAGGCATACGTGGCGTAGACATCGAAACCGGCCAGCGCCGGGCTCAAGTCATCCAGTGCGTAATTGACGCTGGTCTCGATGCCCTGATGGCGGGTTTCGCCGCGAGCGATCACCGAATCGTTGGTCTGGTTGCTTTCGTACTGGTTGTCGAAGTTGATCAGGAATGCGCCGATTTCCGCGCGCAGGGCGCCGTTGTCATAACGCGTGCCGAGTTCCCAGGTGCGGGCCTTTTCCGGTTTCACTTCACCGCTGCTCACGCGATTGGGCATCTGGCTGTACTGCACGCTGCCGAACGAGCCTTCGGTGTTGGCGTACAGGTTCCAGCTGTCGGTGAGGTGATAGAGCACGTTCAGCGCCGGCAGCGCGGTGTTGTAGTCGCCCTTGTATTTGACGTTGGTCAGGTTGTTGGTCTGTTGCGACTCGATCATCTCGTAGCGCACGCCCGGGGTGATGGTCCATTTGCCGATGTCGATGCGGTCATCGACGAAGAACGCGTTCGCCTCGGTACCACCGCGAGTGTCACGGTCGTTGCGGCTGCTGGTGGTCGGGTATTGGTTGGCGCTGATCGGCGTGCGATAGCGCAGTTCGTGGCCGGCCTCGTTGATGTAGCGGTAACCGACGCCGACTTCGTGGCTGCTCGGACCCAGGTCGAAGCCTTGGGCGAAACGGGTTTCCAGGCCACGTACCCAATACTCGCGCGGCGACAGTGAAAGGAATGTGCCCTGATCGAGGTAACCGCTGCGCAGGGTTTTGGTGAAGAAGGTGTTGGCGGTGAATTCGCGGCGATCTTCCTGATAGTGATAGCCGAAGTTGAACATCGTCCGGCGGCCCCAGAACTGGTCTTTCGGGCGCGTCGACTGATACGGATCGGCATCATAATCGGCGACGTTGAGACCGCCGGGCATGTCGGCCTTGCCCTCGTAATACTGGGCCATGGCGTTGAAGCTGTTGGCGTCGTCGAGCTGGTACTTGCCCTTGAGGATCAGGTCGTCGATCTCGGTGTCGCTGTGTTCACGCCAGTCACCGCCACGGGTGCCGGAGTACAACAGAGCACCACCGAGGCCGTTGGCGTTGGTGCCGCCGGCCAGCAGATTGGCGCTGGTCTTGAAGCCGTCGTGGCTCGACGATGGGCTGGTTTCAGTCTGGAACCCACCCTTGACCGTCGGCTCGTCGGGAATCGCCCGGGTCACGAAGTTGACCACGCCGCCGACGTTCTGCGGGCCGTAACGCACCGCGCCGCCGCCGCGCACCACGTCCACCGCATCCATGTTGCCCATGCTGATCGGCGCGAACGACAACTGTGGCTGACCATAGGGCGCGAAAGGCACCGGGATGCCGTCCATCAATACTGTCGAGCGTGCGGCCAAGCGCGGATTCAAACCACGAATACCGAAATTCAGCGCCATGTCGTGGCTGCCGGTGCCGTTGTTATCCGGCGCATTCACACCGGGGATGCGGTTGAGCACATCGCGGGCCTGGGTCGCGCCCTGGCGTTCGAATTCTTCGCGGCGGATCACATCACGCGCGCCGGGGTGTTCGAAGACATTGATCTGCGCGGCATCGCCGAGCCAGTCGCCGACCACGGTCGAAGTGCCCAGCTCCAGCGCCGCGTCAGCCAGCGGTTGCAGGCTGAAGGCATTGTCGCCTTCGGCGCGAGCTTGCAGGCCGGTGCCTTCGAGCAGCGCATTCAAACCTTGCTCAGGCGTATAGCTGCCTTCCAGACCACGGCTTTGTACGCCGTTGGTGACTTGTGAACCGAAAGAAATCAGCACGCCCGCTTCACGGCCAAACTGGTTGAGGGCGGATTCCAGCGACGCCGGGGCGATGTGATAAACCTTGGCCTCGGCGCCCAGCGCAGCGGGCAGGGCAGTGAAACTCAGGCTGGCGCCGAGCAGAAGATTGCGCAGACTGCGGACCAGTGGCGTAAGGCGGGTGGGCTGCATGTGGATGATCCTGAGAAGGTGGAATCAAGGGGGCTTTCCTTCTCTGTCACGCCAGATCTGAAAAACGGCTCATTTATTTTTCAAGGATCAAAAGATCGCAGCCTTCGGCAGCTCCTACAGAAAAAATGCATCCCAAATGTAGGAGCCGCCGAAGGCTGCGATCTTTTGATCTTGCTGTTCAAACCCGCGCTTCGACGCTCACCCAATAACGGGTAAAGCGCTTCACTCTGACCGGCAGACTGATCTGCAGCAGGTCGAGAATCCGCTCGCTGTCATCCAGCGGATACGTCCCGGAAATCAGCAGATCGGCAACCCGGCTGTCGCAGCTCAACTGCCCACGACGATAACGGCCAAGCTCTTCGAGGAAATCGCCGAGGCGCATATGGGCGGCGACCAGCATGCCGTCAGTCCATGCACCGCTATTGGCGTCCAGCGGCTTGGCCGCGCTGACGGCGCTGGCAGTAAAACTCAGCTGACGCGCGACCGGCAGCAGCACGGGCGCGCGCTGGTTGGCGGTGAGTTCGACTCGCCCTTCGAACAGCGCGATCTCTGTGCGCTCGGCAAACTGCCGCACATTGAGGCGCGCCCCTTGGGTTTTCAGCACGCCGTGCGTCGTGCGTATTTCGAACGGGTTCGCAGCGCTCAGCAGCATTTCGCCGTCGAGCAGACGAATCGAGCGCTGCGCACCATCCACATCAACCGAGCTGGCGGTATTGAGCTGCAACGAATCGGCATCGCCCAAGGCGATCTTGCGCCGCTGACCAACCGGGCTGCGGTAATCGGCGAGCAGCGACGGCAGCGGATTGTGCTCGCGCATGCCCCAAGTGGCAGCGGAACCAGCGCCAAGAATCAGCAACAATTTCAGCGCCTGACGCCGACTGCCCGACTTCGGCCCGTTCAACGCCGCATGCGCCAGCGGTGAAGACACACCGCGCAACCGCTGATTGACCCGCTGAATGTGTTCCCACGCCCGCCGATGTTCGCTGTGCGCCTCCAGCCATTGCTGCATCGCCGTCTGCTGGCGCGGGCTCAGGGCGCCTTGCTGCATTTCCATCAGCCAGTGCACAGCCTGTTCGGCCACCTGCGAAGAAAAATCCGGAGCGCGATTCATAGGGCGAAGTAGCAGCGCATCGCCGCTTTGTTCAAATGGCGTTTGACCGTGGCCACCGAGATGCCCAGTTCTGCGGCGATCTGTGGATAAGTCAGACCATCGACCTGCGCGAGCAGAAAGGCGCGTTTGACCTGGCGTGGCAAACCATCGAGCAGCTCATCGAGTTCGATCAACGTCTGCAGGATGATCGCTTTGTGCTCTTCCGACGGCGCGACCAGCTCAGGCATCTGCGCCAGCGTCTCGAGGTAGGCACGTTCCACATCCTGGCGCCGGTAATGGTTGAACAGCACGCGCTTGGCCAGCGTGGTGAGAAAGGCGCGCGGTTCGATGATCAACGGTGGCTCGCGGGCGGTGAGCACCTTGATGAAGGTGTCCTGGGCCAGATCCGCCGCGCTCTCGGGGCAGCCGAGCTTGCGCCGCAGCCAGCCGGTGAGCCAGCTGTGATGAGCGTGGTAGAGCGATTCGACGGGATGGGCGGGCGGCAACGAAATGACTCCGGACGCAAAACTTGCGTAGAGAACGTGCATTAGAGAACAAGAACGGTTCGCATTGTAGAGGCTGGCGACAGTGTCCGGCAATCAGATGCTTTTGCGTATGAGAATATTTATCATTAATATTGCTCGCCTGTAGATTCGGCTTGTCGGCCGGACGTTTTTCGTTTCAGGGTCGAAACATGAAAGGCAAACTCGCCACCCTTCCCGTGTCCTATCGCCTGGCCGTCACTTCGCGAGTGCTGGCGGCGGTTTTCGGCGGCTATCTGGTCGCGGCGCTGGCCAGTGTCACCCTGACGTTGTGGCTGCCGCTGAACCGCGCCGAAGCGGTGGTCACTGGCATGACTGTGTCCTTTCTGGTCTATCTGGTCGCGGTGCTCTGGTGTTTCGCCTGCCGCAGCGCATGGTCGGCGTGGGTCGGCCTGTTGGTGCCGAGCGTGATTCTCGCCACCATTTCCGGCGCCGCGCGCGGTCTGGGGCTGGCATGAAGGAAGGGTTCCGGCAGGCAATGGCCTGGCTGCACACCTGGGCCGGGCTGGTGTTCGGCTGGTTGCTGTTCGCGATTTTTCTCACCGGCACGCTCGCTTATTTCAAAGATGAAATCAGCCACTGGATGCAGCCGGAAATTGCTGCACATTCGCTTGATAGCGAAGCGAGCCTGGCACTGGCGCAAGATTATCTGCAGCAACACGCCGCCGGTGCCTCGCGCTGGCTGATCGATTTGCCCGATGCCCGCGAGCCCGGTCTGACGGTGCGCTGGCAGCAGGCGCCGGGCAAACCCGGCGAGCGCGGCCGCTTCGAATCCAGAACCCTAGACGCCCAGAGCGGCGCCGAGGTGAAGGGCCGCGAAAGCATGGGCGGCGAGTTCTTTTATCGCTTTCACTTCCAGTTGCAGATGCCTTATCCGTGGGGCCGCTGGCTGGCGACCATCGCCGCAATGGTGATGTTCGTTGCACTGATCAGCGGCATCATCACCCACAAGAAAATCTTCAAGGACTTCTTCATCTTCCGCCCGCGCAAGGGCCAGCGTTCCTGGCTCGACGGGCATAACGCCGTGGGTGTGCTGGTGCTGCCGTTTCACTTGATGATCACTTACAGCAGCCTGGTGATTTTCATGTCGATGGTCATGCCAGCGAGCATCGTTGCCTCTTACGGCAGCGACGTGCGCAAGTTCTACGACGAAGTCTTTCCCGCCTCCAAAACGCCGGAACGCGCCGATGTCGCCGCACCGCTGACCGCCATGGCGCCGCTACTGGCCAAGGCCAGCGAGCAATGGTCGGGCGGCCACACCGCGCGCCTGTCGGTGAGCAATCCGGGCGATGCCAGCGCCACGGTGGTGCTGTCCCGTGCAAGCGATCGGGTGGTGCATGATTTCGGCCGGGCGGTGACGTTCAACGGCGTCACCGGGCAGCTTCTAAGCAGCACCCCCGATCAACCCATGGCGATGGCGGTGGGTGGCGCGTTTTATGGTCTGCACATGGGGCATTTCGCCGGGCCGCTGTTGCGCTGGCTGTATTTCATTTGCGGATTGGCTGGCACGGCGATGATTGGCACCGGGCTGGTGATCTGGCTCGGCAAGCGGCAGCTCAAGCACGTGAAAAGCGCGGCGCTGCCGTTCGAATTGCGCCTGGTCGAGGTGCTGAATATCGCCAGCATGGCCGGCCTGGTATCGGCGGTGGCGGTGTTCTTTCTGGCCAATCGACTGTTGCCGGTGAGTCTGGCGGGGCGGGCCGATTGGGAAGTAAATGCGTTTTTTATTGCGTGGGGGCTTAGCCTGTTGCACGCGGTATTGCGTCCGGGGCGCAAGGCCTGGGTCGAACAGCTGACGCTCGGCGCCGCGCTGTTTATCGCGGTGCCGCTGATCAATGCGCTGACCACACCGTGGAATCTTGGCGCGACCCTGATGCAGCGCGACTGGGCACTGGCCGGATTTGATCTGACATGCGTCATGACGGGGATTTTCCTCGGCTGGGTTGTGCGCAAGATGCAGCGTACGGGCAACCGCGCCAGCGTTCGCAAAGCAAGTTCTTCGCCTCGCTCGATCACAGTCGAACAGGGGGCCAACTGATGCTGCTGGCCCTGTTGCTCACCTATGCCGGCTTCACCGCGTTGTGCCTGTCGATGCCACGTCATCACGCCGAATTGCTCGGCGCCAAACCGTCGACGCGCCGCCGTCAGGGTCTGGCGTTGGCGGGATGGCTGTTGCTGGTGCTGTCATTGTGGGCAGCGGTCGCGGCCAATGGCTGGAGTTTCGGTCTGGTCGACTGGTTCGCGGTGCTGATGCTCAGCGCTTTGGCATTGGTGCTGTTGCTGCCGTATCGCCCGCGTCTGGCTATGGCACTGGCCGGGTTGAGCCTGCTGGCCAGCCCGGTTGCAGCCTGGGCGCAGTGCTGAAGTGCTGATCGGTCTGCCACCGGAATCACGCGATGACGAAGCGCGTGGCGCGCGTGCGCATTTTCTCCAGGTGTTTCTGTCCCAGCGTGCGCAAATGGAGGCGCTGGTGAACCGGCGCGTCGGTTGTCGGGCGACGGCGGCGGATCTGGTCCAGGATCTGTTTTTGCGCTTCTGGCGTCGGCCGCTGGTCCAGGTCGAAGAACTCAGCACCTATCTGTTGCGCTGCGCCGGCAACATCGCCATCGACCATCTGCGCAGCGAAGGCACGCGCACGCGGGTCAACGAAGGCTGGCAGCCGGACGAACCCGACAGCCATGGCAGCGAACCCCAGGCCGCCCTCGAAGCCGGCAACGATCTGCGCCATGTCGAAGCCGCGTTGCGCGCCTTGCCCGAGCGTACCCGGCAGATTTTTCTGCTCAATCGCATTCATGGGCGCAAGTACGCCGACATCGCCAAGGCCATGGGCCTGTCCCAAAGTGCCGTGGAAAAACATATGATGCGCGCCCTCGAGGCCTGCAAGGCCAGCCTGCGCGAACCCGCGCCACGCTTGCCAGGGAAAGCACCGTGAAGCCATCCAACCCGATCACACCGACACCGGCCCAGGAACAGGCCGCGCTGGCCTGGCTGAGTCTGTTGCACGACCGCCCGAGCACTGGCGATCAACTCACCTTCAGCCAATGGCTGCGCGCCGATCCGGCCCATGCCCAAGCGTATGCGCAGGCGCAGGTGATCTGGGAACTCAGCGAAAGCCCCGCGCGCACGCTGGCCGATGAAGATGCGCTCGCGCTGCAAGGTTATCTGCAGGCGATGGACGTCCCGCGTCGTTCGCCGATGTTGCGTTGGTCGGGCGCGCTGGCGATCGCCGCGTGTCTGCTGCTGATGGTCAGCCTCGGCACGGGGTGGCAGGCGCAGCGCTGGCTCGACGATCTGCGCGCTGATCATGTCTCGGCACCGGGGGAAATCCGCACGGTGACTCTGGCCGATCAGTCGCAAGTGACACTGGATGCCGACAGTGCGATTGCTGTGAATTTCAGTCATGGCCAGCGCCGCGTGAAATTGATCAGAGGTGCTGCTTACTTCAGCGTCACTCACACTGGCGATCCGTTTGTGGTGGCGGCGGAGCAGGGCGAGGCGCGGGTGCTCGGCACCCAGTTCGAAGTGCGCCGGCAACCTCACGGCGCACAAGTGACGGTGTTGTCCGGGCGTGTCGCGGTGACGGCCGATGAGCATGGCCAACAGCAGATTCTCACGGCCGGCCAGCAAGTTGCCTACGCCGAGGGCTCAGCGGAAAAACTGCATGCCGTGGACAGTGAAGCGCAACTGGCCTGGCGTCAGGGTTGGCTGACTTACTACAAGACCACGCTGGCCGATGTCGTCGAGGATCTGCGCCGCTATTACCCGGGGCGGATTGTGCTGCTCAACGATGAGCTGGCGGCGCGCAAGGTCAGCGGCAGTTTCCCGAGCAAGGATCCGCAAGCGGTGCTCAATTCGCTGCAGGGGGTATTGGGATTTGAGCAGCATCGGGTGTTGGGGCAGTTGATCATTCTGCGTTGAGGCAGCAAAAGATCGCAGCCTTCGGCAGCTCCTACATTGGAATGCGTTCCCCTGTAGGAGCTGCCGAAGGCTGCGATCTTTTGATCTTCAAAATTATTTTCGATTTATGGTGAGGTAACCCCGAGCCCCATCCGTGTAGTGACTGAAACTGCGAGCCATTCGCATCCGTTGCGGTTCTACACAGGTCATTGAGCAATGAAGTCCAGGGCAAAATCCGGTTCGGTCAAACAGTGGTTGGGCATGTCGGCGTTGAGTTTTTCCGCGTTGGCATTGCTGCCGATGAGTAAGGCGCTGGCCGTTGAAGCGGTGAGCAGTCAGGCGCAACAGCAATTCAATTTTGCCCTGGCCGCCAAACCGTTGCCCCAGGCCCTGAGTGACTTCAGCCGCGTGACCGGGCAGAGCGTGGTCTACACCGACGAAGCGCCGTACGGCCTCAATGCTCCGGCAGTCAACGGCCAGATGAGCGCCGAACAGGCCCTGCAACGTCTGCTCGGCAACTCCGGCCTGAGCTTTCGCCGCACCGACAACCACACGTTGGCGCTGGAGCCGATGCCGACCGAAGGCGCGCTCAATCTCGGCGCCACCACCATCACGTCTACGCGCGATGAATCGCTGAGTTATCAGCCGCCCGAAACCAGTTCAGTGATGCGCTCATCGGCATCGCTGCAAGAGATTCCGCAAACCGTCAATGTCATCCCGGCGCAGGTCATTCGCGATCAGGCGCCGCGCAATCTCGATGACGCGCTGGCCAATGTCAGCGGCATCACCCAGGGCAACACCTTGGGCAGTACCCAGGATTCAGTGATGACTCGCGGCTTCGGCGACAACCGCAACGGCTCGATCATGCGCGACGGCATGCCGCTGGTGCAGGGCCGTGGCATGAACGCGACTGTGGATCGCGTCGAAGTGCTCAAGGGCCCGGCCTCGTTGCTCTACGGGATTCAGGATCCGGGCGGCGTGGTCAACCTGGTCAGCAAGAAGCCCGAACTGACCCAGTACAACGCCGTAACCGTGCGCGGTTCGACCTACGGTGACGGCAAGAATGGCAGCGGCGGCGCCTTCGACAGCACTGGCGCGCTGGGCGATTCCGGCTTCGCCTATCGCATGGTCGTCGATCATGAAGACGAAGATTACTGGCGCAACTTCGGCACTCATCGCGAGACGCTGATCGCACCTTCGCTGGCCTGGTACGGCGAGCGCACCAAGCTGCTGTTCGCCTACGAGCACCGCGAATTTCTCACGCCGTTCGACCGTGGCACCTTGATCGATCCGCGCACCAACCATCCGCTGGATATCTCGCGCAAGCAGCGTCTCGATGAGCCGTTCAACGACATGGAAGGGCGTTCGGATCTGTACCATTTCGAAGCCGACCATGAACTCAACGACGACTGGAAAGCCCACTTCGGCTACAGCTGGAACCGCGAAACCTACGACGCCAGCCAGGTGCGCGTGACTGCGATCGACACCAACAAAGGCACACTGACCCGCAGCATGGACGGCACCCAGAATGCGATCAGCACCGACCGTTTCACCACCGCCAGCCTCGAAGGCAAAGTGAATGTACTGGGCATGCAGCATGATCTGGTGTTCGGCGTCGACGACGAATATCGCAAGATCTACCGCGAGGATCTGATCCGGCAGAAAAGCCTGACCACGTTCAGCTACCTCAATCCGGTGTATGGTCGCGAAGTGATGGGCACTACGGTGAGTGCGCCCGACAGCGCGCAGACCGACAAACTGCGCAGCGACTCGCTGTTCCTGCAGGATTCGATTCACCTCAACGAGCAGTGGATCCTGGTCGCTGGCGGACGTTTTCAGGAGTACGACCAGTACGCCGGCAAAGGCGTGCCGTTCAAGGCCAACACCGACAGCAACGGGCAGAAGTGGGTGCCGCGCGCAGGGCTCGTGTACCGCTACACCGATGCCTTGTCGTTCTACGGCAGTTACACCGAATCGTTCAAACCCAACTCGACCATTGCCCCGCTGAGCGGCAGCAGCACTGTGCTCGACGGCAGCATTGCGCCAGAAGAAGCCAAGTCGTGGGAGCTGGGTGCGCGGCTGGATATGCCGGGCAGCATCACCGGCAATATTGCGTTGTTCGATATCAAGAAACGCAACGTGCTGGTGGCCAATTCCGAAGGCCCGACGACGATCTACAGCGCGGCGGGTGAAGTGCGTTCACGCGGCCTGGAAGTCGATGTCAGCGGGCAACTCAGCGAGCACTGGAACCTGATCGGCAGCTACGCCTATACCGACGCCGAAGTCACCGAAGACCCGGAATACAAAGGCAAGCGCCTGCAAAACGTAGCGAAGAATTCCGGCTCGCTGTCGGCGGTTTATGACTTCGGCAATGTGTTTGGCGGCGATCAGTTGCGTATCGGGGCAGGCGCGCGCTATGTCGGAGAGCGCGCAGGCAACGCGGTGAATGATTTTGATCTGCCGAGCTATACCGTGGCGGATGCGTTTGCTACTTACGACACCAGAGTCGAAGGGCAGAAAGTCAAGTTTCAGTTGAACGTGAAGAACCTGTTTGATCGCACCTACTACACGTCATCAGCGAGCCGCTTCTTTGTGTCGATGGGGGACTCGCGGCAGGTTTCCTTGTCGAGCACTCTGGAGTTTTGAGTCAACGTCAAAAGATCGCAGCCTTCGGCAGCTCCTACATTTGGAATGCGTTTCCCCTGTAGGAGCTGCCGAAGGCTGCGATCTTTTGACCTTCTACCGCAAAAACGCCTGCCGATACTCGCCCGGCGTCCCACCTAAAACCTGCCTGAACCGGTTGGTGAAATGACTCGCACTGGTAAACCCGCACGCCAGCGCAATCTCCCCCAATGGCAGCGCCGTCCCGCGCAACAATTCCCGTGCCCGGCTCAAGCGCCGCGCCAGCACGTACTGATGCGGCGGCAGGCCAAAGCTCAGGCGAAACATCCGCGCAAAGTGATATTCCGACAGCGCGCACAGCCCGGCCAGTTGCCCGAGGCTGATGGCTTCGCTCAACTGGTTGTCGATGAACTCCACCAGTTGCCGCCGCTGATGCGGCGCCAGTCCGCCCTTCAAGCGCAAGCCCTGGCGCGCACCCACCTGGCTGAGCAGCGTGTGGCTGATCAATTCGTGGGCAAGGCTGCTGGTCAGCAAGCGTTCGGCCGGCTCTTGCCAGTTGAGGCTCAATAGTTGGCGAAAGCGTTGCGCCTGTTGCGGATCTTCGAGAAAGGTCTGTTCGCGCAACTGCATCTCGCGCGGTTCGCGATCGAGCAAAGTCACGCAGCCGAGGGCGAATTGTTCGGCGCTGAAATACAGGTGCGCCAGACGAATATCGCCATTGATCACCCAACCCGATTCATGCTCGGCCGGCAGGATGCATAGCTTGTCCGGCCCGCCCTTGCGGCCCGGTTGGCCACGACGAAACGTGCCGGTGCCGCCGGCGATGTAGCAGGACAGCGTGTGATGACTCGGTGCTTCGTATTCCTGGGCGTCGTGGTGGTTGGTCCACAAAGCCGCAGACAAGCCGTCGCCGAGTTCGGCGCTGTGCACCAGGCGTGCATTCGGCGAGCGGTTGAGGGCTTGAAAGACTTGCAGGGTATCGATGGCGGCCATGTGCGGTTCTCTTCAACGCCTTCGCATCCTACTCCGTAGACGTGGCGCTGCCAGCCTGCTGGCAGACAAAAGCGCAAGATTCTGCAAGCGCCGAAGGATGGCCGAGGCAGACACTCAAGGCCTGTTTAAGGAGTGTCTGCCATGAACCTGTCGTTGTATCTGCTGACCGTGCTGATCTGGGGAACCACTTGGATCGCCTTGAAATGGCAATTGGGCGTGGTCGAAATTCCGGTGTCGATTGTCTATCGCTTCGGCCTGGCTGCATTGGTGTTGTTTGCGTTGCTGCTGCTCAGCCGCCGTCTGCAACCGATGAATCGGCGCGGGCACCTTATCTGCGTCTTGCAGGGCCTGTGCCTGTTCTGCATCAACTTCATGTGCTTTTTGACCGCCAGTCAGTGGATTCCCAGCGGGCTGGTGGCGGTGGTGTTTTCCACGGCAACACTGTGGAACGCGCTGAATGCGCGGGTTTTCTTCGGGCAGCGCATTGCTCGCAATGTATTGATGGGTGGCGCGCTCGGGCTGTTCGGTCTGGGACTGTTGTTCTGGCCGGAGGTGGCCGGGCATCAGGCCACTCCGCAAACCCTTCTCGGCCTCGGGTTGGCGTTGTGCGGAACCTTGTGTTTTTCGGCCGGCAACATGCTCTCGAGTTTGCAACAGAAAGCAGGGTTGAGACCGCTGACCACCAACGCCTGGGGCATGGCCTATGGCGCGGCGATGTTGTCGGTGTGGTGTCTGCTCAAAGGCATCCCGTTCGAAATGGACTGGTCACCACGTTATGTCGGCGCGTTACTGTATCTGGTGATTCCCGGCTCTGTGATCGGCTTTACCGCCTACCTGACGCTGGTCGGGCGCATGGGCCCGGAGCGTGCAGCTTATTGCACGGTGTTGTTCCCGGTGGTGGCGCTGAACGTGTCGGCGTTTGCCGAAGGTTATCAATGGACCGCGCCGGCGCTGGTCGGATTGGTGTTGGTGATGCTGGGCAACGTGCTGGTGTTCCGTAAACCCAAACCACTGTTGTCCGCCGGGCAGGGGAAGTTAGCTTGATAAAACGAGCGCTGCTGTTCAGCGCTCGACTTTCAAGGTGATGTAGATCATTACCGGGAAGATAAAGTCGACAATGTGTCGTGCCCAGTCCTTGGCGTTCCATGATTGCGAAGTGTCCATGTCGAACCATTCAACACCGACAGTTTGCAGGCACACGTAATAAATGAAGATGGCGACCAATATGCCCATGATCGAAAACTTCTTGGCTTCATGAAAAGCTGCAGCGGAAGCATCAATGTAGCGATATAACTGGTAAGTGCCGATCAGACAGAGCACCGTGTAAGTGACTTCCATGGTGATGATGAACCAGTAGATCCGGTGGTGGATCATGGGCGAGTCAATAGCCCGGTAGATGATGTTTTCGCTGGCGTTGGTGGTGTCCATACTCAGGATGTGCGCCACATAGGTGTAATTGGATTCATAGTCGGTGAAGTTGTGAATCATCACCAGCAGGCCGAAGAAGCTTATATAAGCCATCAGGATGACTTTGCTGTAACGAATAAGTTTGTCAGTGGTTAGGGTGTTCACGGGAATGGCTCTCCATGGCAATCAATCAATAAGTTGATAAGTTGCGAGAGCTTATATTGCAGTTACTGAAATGGGCTTGCTTGTTCAGTTGCAAGTTATGTAATCAAAGAGAATAAAAGGCCAGTGCAACAGTGCACTGGCCTTTTTGTTCAGCGACGCCAGACTTGCGGGTTGACCAGATCCTGCGGCCGTTCGCCGAGCAGGGCGCTGCGCAGGTTGGCCAGTGCGCGGTTGGCCATGGCTTCGCGGGTCTCGGTGGTCGCCGAGCCAATGTGGGGCAGGGTCACGGCGTTTTTCAATTGGAACAGCGGCGATTCGGCCAACGGTTCTTTTTCGTAGACGTCGAGCCCGGCGCCTCGGATGCGGTTGTTTTGCAGAGCGTCGATCAGCGCCGGTTCGTCGACCACCGGCCCGCGCGAGATGTTGACCAGTATTGCATTTGGCTTCATCAGCGCCAGTTCGCGATGGCTGATCAGGTGACGGGTCTTGTCGCTCAGTGGTACCACCAGGCAGACGAAATCGGCCTCGGCCAGTAGCTCATCAAGGCTGCGGAACTGCGCACCGAGCTCCTGTTCCATTTCGGTCTTGCGGCTGTTGCCGCTGTAGATGATCGGCATGTTGAAGCCGAAGCGACCGCGTCGGGCAACGGCGGCGCCGATGTTGCCCATGCCGACGATGCCGAGGGTCTTGCCGTGCACATCACTGCCAAACAACGGCGCGCCGACGCTGGCTTGCCATTGGCCTGCCTTGGTCCAGGCGTCGAGTTCGGCGACGCGGCGGGCGCTGCTCATGATCAGGGCAAAGGCGAGGTCGGCGGTACTTTCGGTGAGCACGTCGGGGGTGTTGGTGAGCATGATCCCGCGTTCGTTGAAGTAGTCGAGGTCGTAGTTGTCGTAGCCGACCGAGACGCTTGAGACCACTTCGAGTTTTGTTGCGCTTTCCAATTGTGCGCGGCCGAGTTTGCGGCCGACGCCGATGAGGCCGTGGGCGTGGGGCAGGGCTTCGTTGAACTGGGCGTTGATGTCACCGGTCTTGGGGTTGGGGACGATGACGTCGAACTCTTCTTGCAGGCGTTCGATCATGGGCGGGGTGATGCGGCTGAAGGCCAGGACTGTTTTTTTCATTGGGGTTGGGCTCGTCGGGGCTTGATTGCAAGCACGCTAACATTTTCTCGCTCGGGTTGTCTTGGCGGCCTCTGGGCCGACCAGGTTCTTGGGGTTTTGGGTGAATATCCGTTTCTTCGGGTGTTGCTGATTACGGTTCCGCCCTTACGGCGGGTCACCTTTTTCAAACGCCAAAAAGGTAACCCAAAAGGCTTGCTCCTACGTTCGGCCCTCGCAGGCTCGGGTCCCTTCGCTCCGGGATCGATCCGGGCGCAGCGGCTACGGTTTGCTTCGCTGCACCTCCTTCCGCTGTGTCTGGCTGCGCCAGACGGTCGCTGCGCTCCCACGCCCGGATCAATCCCTCCACTCAGCCTTCCGACGTCGCCGGTGGATCAAGATCAAGAGCGGTACTCGAGCTTGCGCTCATTGTTGAGTGGGGCGGCTTCGCCGCGGGCAGCTGCGCTGCTTTGCTTTGCTTTGCTTTGCTTTGCTTTGCTTTGCTTTTGCTTTTGCTTTTGTGGGAGCGAGCCTGCTCGCGAAGGCGGCCTGACAGCCGACCTGTTTCTCGCTGATGTACTCGATTCAAACTGTGGCAGCTGGCTTGCCAGCAAAGGCGGCCTGACAGCCGACTCGTATCTTGCTGATGTACACGACCCAGAATTGTGGGAGCGAGCCTGCTCGCGAAAGCGTCTTCACTGCCAACCTATCTCTGCCAGATCCACCTTGTCCCTGTGGCAGCTGGCTTGCCAGCGAAGGCGGCCTGACAGCCGACTCATATCTTGGCTGATGTACACGACCCAGAATTGTAGGAGCGAGCCTGCTCGCGAAAGCGTCCTCATAGCCAACCTCGCTCTGCCAGATTCCCCCTGTCCCTGTGGGAGCTGGCTTGCCAGCGAAGGCGGCCTGACAGCCGACACCTATCTTGCTGATGTACACGACCCAAAATTGTGGGAGCGAGCCTGCTCGCGAAGGCGTCTCCTCTGCCAACCCATCTCTGCCAGATTCACCCCGTCCCTGTGGGAGCTGGCTTGCCAGCGAAGGCGGCCTGACAGCCGACTCCTATCTTGCTGATGTACACGACCCAGAATTGTGGGAGCGAGCCTGCTCGCGAAAGCGTCCTCATAGCCAACCCATCTCTGCCAGATTCACCCCGTCCCTGTGGGAGCTGGCTTGCCAGCGAAGGCGGCCTGACAGCCAACTCATATCTTGCCGGTGTACACGACCCAGAATTGTGGGAGCGAGCCTGCTCGCGAAAGCGGTTTATCTGACACCTCGAATATTGAATGTGCCGAAGCCCTCAGGGTCGAGCTCGCTCCCACAGGGTCAGCTACGTGTCGGCGATTGATGGATTTCGTAATTATCCAGCACCCGATTCACTGCCAGTTCCGCGAGCATGATCACCTGCTGGATGGCCAGTATCGTGTGTCGTTGGGGGCTGTCGACGTAGGCGGCGATGTCGCTGCTCATGATGCTCGCCGAGGCGAGGGATTCGCAGGCGTGGGCCAGCAGGCTTTCGTTGTCCTGGTCGGGGGCGACCTGGAACATGGTGCTGGGTCTGTGGCTTTGTTGCGCGGTGGTGGCCGGTTTGAGGTAGTGATCCAGCGCACGCTCGGCGGCGTCGTGGAGTTTCGTTGAGTCGGGGGATTGGTAGGGTGAGGTGCTTTCGGATTCGGGGGGATTGGGTGTGGGCTTGAACATGGCAAAGATCCTTTTGGATTAATGGAGCTGCCATTTTTCGTTTTCCAGGCGAAAGGGGTGGCAGCTGTACGCGGACTGGAAAAACCGGCAAAGGATCAAACCCGGCAGACCCGAAGGTCTCCCACGTACAGCCGCCATAACTGAATACCGGCGCTGAAAGAGCGCGGCATTATGTCATGCGCTGTGATCCTGCGGGTTTTCCAGACCCGGTCGCTGATTCGTCAGCAACCACCAAATCCTAGCCACCGCACTTCCGACGGACAACCTGCAAAACCTGTCGGAAACTTCCCCGTAAACACCACGATGTAGGAGCTGCCGTAGGCTGCGATCTTTTGATTTTTAAACAGCAAGATCAAAAGATCGCAGCCACGTTGCACTCGTCAGCTGCTACAGGAAACCTGCGAGTGTTTAAAACTCAGGTGGCGACGCGGGCGCCAGCCAGGCTCCCGGTCAGTTCATACGCAACCAGTTCCGCCTGATGCGCCGCCAGTATTTCCGGCAACGATCCGCGTAAATACTCCACCCAGGTCTTGATCTTCGCATCCAGGTACTGCCGCGACGGGTAGATCGCGTAGAGATTGAGTTCCTGCGAGCGGTAGTTTGGCATTACGCGCACCAGGGTGCCGTTGCGCAGGCCTTCGATGGCGGCGTAGACCGGCAGCACGCCGACGCCCATGCCGCTGGTGATCGCGGTTTTCATGGCGTCGGCGGAGTTCACCAGGAATGGCGAGCTGTTGATGGTGACCGTTTCCTGGCCGTCCGGGCCGTCGAAGGCCCATTTCTCCAGCGGGATCACCGGGCTGACCAGGCGCAGGCAGGCGTGGTTGAGCAGGTCGCTGGGTTTCTGTGCGGCGCCGTTGGCTTTTACGTAGGCCGGCGAGGCGCAGACGATGCTGTAGGTGATGCCCAGGCGTTGCGAGACGAAGCCGGAATCGGGCAGTTCGCTGGCCAGCACGATGGACACGTCGTAGCCCTCGTCGAGCAGGTCCGGCACGCGGTTGGCCAGGGTCAGGTCGAAGGTCACGTCGGGGTGGGTCTTGCGGTAGCGGGCGATGGCGTCGATGACGAAGTGCTGACCGATGCCGGTCATGGTGTGTACTTTCAACTGCCCCGCCGGGCGCGCGTGGGCGTCGCTGGCTTCCGCCTCGGCTTCTTCGACGTAGGCGAGAATTTGTTCGCAGCGCAGCAGGTAGCGTTTGCCGGCCTCGGTCAGGGCGATGCGCCGGGTTGTGCGATTGAGCAGACGGGTTTGCAGATGGGCTTCTAGGTTGGAGACCGCGCGCGAGACGTTGGCGGTGGTGGTGTCGAGTTGCACGGCGGCGGCGGTGAAGCTGCCCGCTTCGGCAACACAACTGAAGGCGCGCATGTTTTGCAAAGTGTCCATGGGGTGCTCTCAAGGGAGATGGCAAATTGTGACACGAAGTTTCAGGGGCTGAGACCCCCGACCAAGGGATTATCTCGTTAACCGTAACAAAGATTCACAGAAATCCCAGCTTATCGCCGCAGAGGCACCTCCATAGAATTGCGCCGATCCCTGTAGGAGCTGCCGAAGGCTGCGATCTTTGTCTTTAAAAAGATCAAAAGATCGCAGCCTTCGGCAGCTCCTACACAAGTCCCTCGATCTATCCCTCTCTCAGGAATTCGCAGCTGTGCCGCCTCGCATCAACAGAGCGCTTTTGCCGCTCAGTGTTCTGGCTTTAACCCTGGCTCTCGGCGGCTGCATCTCTACCCAAGGCATTGCCCCTCACGGCGAGACGCTTGCGGCTGATTCACTGGCCACCGACGCGGCCATTGCCGAGGCTGCCAAGGACGCCCACTGGCCCAGCGCACAATGGTGGCGAGCATTTGGCGATGCGCAACTCGATCACTGGAGCGACCTCGCCGTGCAAGGCAGCCCGAGCATGGCCATGGCTGCTGCGCGGGTGCGTCAGGCCAAGGCCATGGCCGGTGTTGCCGAAGCGGCCGAGGCGTTGCAGATCAATGGCGAGTCGACCCTCAAGCGCCACAACTGGCCGACCGATCAATTCTACGGCCCCGGCGATCTGGCCAACACCACCACGTGGGACAACAACGCCGCGCTCGGCTTCAGCTACGCCTTGGACCTCTGGGGCCGCGAGCGCAATGCCAGTGAACGCGCGGTGGATCTGGCCCATGTGAGCGTGGCCGAGGCGCGACTGGCGCAGCTGGAACTGCAGAGCAATCTGGTCCGCGCCTACATCGAGTTGTCGCTGCATTACGCCCAGCGCGACATCGTCGCGGCGACGCTCCAGCAGCAACAGCAGATTCTCGATCTGGCACAGAAACGCCTGAGCGGCGGGATCGGCACGCACTTCGAAGTCAGCCAGGCCGAAACACCGCTGCCGGAGACTCATCGCCAGCTCGATGCGCTGGACGAGGAAATCGCCCTGAGTCGCAACCAGATTGCTGCACTCGCTGGCAAAGGCCCTGGCGCTGCTGCACAGCTGCAACGGCCGACGCTGTCCCTCGCGACGCCATTGAAACTGCCCTCGGCATTGCCCGCCGAACTGCTCGGCCAGCGTCCCGACGTGGTCGCCAGTCGCTGGCAAGTGGCGGCGCAGGCGCGCGGCATCGATGTCGCCCACGGTGGTTTCTACCCCAATGTCGACCTGGTCGGCAGCCTCGGCTACATGGCTACCGGCGGCGGGGCGCTGGAGTTTCTGACCGGCAAGAAACTCAACTACAACGTTGGCCCGGCGATCTCGTTGCCGGTCTTCGACGGCGGCCGCCTGCGTGGCGAATTGGGCGAAGCGGCGGCCGGTTATGACATCGCCGTGGCGCACTACAATCAGACGCTGATCAACGCACTGAAGAACATTTCCGATCAGTTGATCCGCCGCGAGTCGATGGACAAGCAGCAGGACTTCGCCGCCGAATCCGTGGCCGCAGCGCAGAAGACCTACGACATCGCGATGATCGCCTATCAACGTGGCCTCACTGATTACCTCAACGTACTCAATGCGCAGACGTTGCTGTTCAAACAGCAGCAAGTGCAGCAGCAAGTGCAGGCGGCGCGGTTGAGTGCGCATGCCGAATTGGTGACGGCGCTCGGCGGCGGCCTCGGAGCGGGTGATGACGTGCCGACAGCCGAGCAGACCCAGGCCCCGAAAACCCCGGCGCTTCTGCGTTGAACACAGCATCCAGTGTGGGAGCGAGCCTGCTCGCGAAGAGGGCGTATCAGTCAATGAACATGTTGCCTGAGACTGCGCTTTCGCGAGCAGGCTTGCTCCCACAGGTTTCGAGTCCGGATTGCATGCCTGAGTATTTTCAATGACCTCCTTGCCCGCCCCTCTACGCTGGCTCCACTCCCTGGAATGGCGTCGCGGTTTTTTCGACTGGGCACGCAGCGATGGCGTGACCTGGGTGTATATCTTCAAGGTGTTGCTCGCCGCGTTTCTCACCCTGTGGCTGGCCATGCGCCTGGAACTGCCGCAACCGCGTACGGCAATGATCACCGTGTTCATCGTCATGCAGCCGCAGAGCGGTCAGGTGTTCGCCAAGAGTTTTTATCGCTTGCTCGGCACGCTGGCGGGGTCGGCGATGATGGTCACGCTGATCGCTTTGTTCGCGCAGAACACCGAGCTGTTTCTCGGCTCGCTGGCGATCTGGGTCGGCATCTGCTCGGCCGGTGCCGCGCGTTGCCGCAACTTTCGCGCGTATGGTTTTGTTCTCGCCGGTTACACCGCAGCGATGGTCGGTCTGCCGGCGCTGGCGCACCCGGACGGCGCCTTTATGGCGGCAGTCTGGCGAGTGCTGGAGATTTCGCTGGGGATTCTCTGTTCGACGCTGATCAGCGCGGCGATTCTGCCGCAAACCGCCAGCGCGGCAATGCGCAACGCCTTGTATCAGCGCTTCGGCGTGTTCGCCTTGTTCGTCACCGACGGCTTGCGCGGGCGCAGCAAAGCCGAGGCGTTCGAGGCCAGCAACGTGCGTTTCATTGCCGAAGCCGTGGGCCTGGAAGGACTGCGCAGCGTGACCGTGTTCGAAGACCCACACATGCGCCGGCGCAACGGTCGGCTGAGTCGTTTGAACAGCGAGTTCATGGGCATCACCACGCGCTTCAACGCCTTGCATCAATTGCTTGAACGCCTGCGCGGCAATAGCGAAGAACATGTTGTTGCGGCGATCAAACCGGGTCTGCAGGATCTCGCCGAAGTGCTCGACGGCTTCAGCGGTCGCGCCCTGACCAGCCCCGATGCGGCACGTTTGGCCACCGCGCTTGCGAGCTACAAGGAAGGCTTGCCCGCGCGGGTACGCACCTTGCGCGGGATCTTTCAGGACACGGGGCCAAGCGAAGCCGAACAACTGGATTTTCACACCGCCTACGAATTGCTCTATCGCTTCGTCGATGACCTGCACAGTTATGCACAGACCCACGCTTCACTCGCTGATCATCGCCACGAACGTGAGCGCTGGGACGAGCCTTTCACTCCGCAAACCAACTGGTGGGCGGCAGCCGCGTCGGGAATTCGTGCCTCGTTCATCCTGATTGTGCTGAGCAGTTACTGGGTGGCCACGGCGTGGCCGAGCGGGGCGACCATGACCCTGATCGCCGCCGCCACCGTCGGCCTGTCCGCTGCCACACCGAACCCCAAGCGCATGGCCTTTCAAATGGCCTGCGGGACTTTTCTCGGTGCACTGATCGGCTTCGTGGAGATGTTTTTCATCTTCCCCAGGATCGATGGATTTCCTTTGCTGTGCGTAATGCTCGCACCGGTCATCGTGCTCGGTTCGTTTCTCGCTTCACGACCGCAATACGCCGGTGTCGGATTGGGCCTGCTGATTTTTTTCAGCACCGGTTCAGTGCCGGACAACCTGACGATCTACAACCCCTACACCTTCATCAACGACTACATCGCCATGGTCATGGGCATGCTCGTGTGTGCGGCGGCGGGGGCGATCATTCTGCCGCCGAACAGTCGCTGGCTGTGGCAGCGCCTGGAGCAGGACTTGCGTGGGCAAGTGGTCTACGCGATCAGCGGCAAACTCAAGGGCCTGGCCTCGCGTTTCGAGAGCCGCACCCGCGATCTGCTGCATCAGGCCTATGGCCTCGCGGCAGGGCAGCCGAAGGTACAAAAGAGTCTGCTGCGCTGGATGTTCGTGGTGCTTGAAGTCGGCCACGCGATCATCGAGTTGCGCAAGGAGCAGGCGATCCTGCCGGTGCACCCGGCGTATGCCGAATCGCAGCCTTGGCGCCAGGCAATCCGCGTGATGGGGCGTGCGCTGGTGCGTCTGTTTCTGCAGCCGAACGCTAGCAATCTTGAGCGCGCACTGGTGGCGGTCGACCACGCGATCAGCCGCGTTGCCGCCACCGATGAGCCGTTCGCGCCGCACTTTGATACCTCGGCGTTGCGCCGGGTGAAGAGCTATCTGCACTTTATCCGCACCTCGCTGCTCGACCCGCAATCACCCCTGGCCGAATTCGCTCCCGCCCGGCCCGAAGGACTCACCCATGCCTCGTGAAATTGCCTTCCACGGCGTGTACATGCCGACCATGACCCTGATGTTTTTTGTCGCTGCGGGACTGGCCTGGGCGCTGGACCGCTTCCTTTCGGGGTTCGACCTGTACCGTTTTTTCTGGCACCCGGCGCTGCTGCGTCTGAGCCTGTTTACCTGTCTGTTCGGCGCCATGGCGCTGACTGTCTACCGTTGAGAACATCTTGATGAAAAAGTTTTTCAGCCTGCTCGCGACCCTGCTGGTGCTGGCCTTGGCGCTGTGGATCGGCCGTACGCTGTGGGAGCACTACATGAACACGCCGTGGACCCGCGATGGCCGCGTGCGCGCCGACATCATCAACGTCGCCGCCGACGTCACCGGCGAAGTGGTTGAAGTGCCGGTGCGTGACAACCAGCTGGTGAAGAAGGGCGATCTGCTGATGCGCATCGACCCCGAGCACTACCGCATCGCGGTCAAGCAGGCGCAGTCACTGGTGGCTTCGCGCAAGTCGACCTGGGAAATGCGCAAGGTCAACGCCCACCGCCGCGCCGACCTCGACAATCTGGTGATCTCCAAAGAGAACCGCGACGACGCCAGCAACATCGCTGACGCCGCGCTGGCCGATTACCAACACGCCCAGGCGCAGCTTGAAGCCGCCGAACTCAACCTCAAACGCACCGAAGTGCGCGCCGCAGTGGACGGCTACGTGACCAACCTGAACGTGCATCGCGGCGACTACGCGCGCATCGGCGAGGCGAAGATGGCCGTGGTCGACATGAATTCATTCTGGGTTTACGGCTTTTTCGAAGAAACCAAACTGCCGCACGTCAAAGTCGGTGACCAAGCCGACATGCAGCTCATGAGCGGTGAAGTGCTCAAGGGCCATGTCGAAAGCATTTCACGTGGCATCTACGACCGCGACAACCCGGAGAGCCGCGAGCTGATCGCTGACGTTAACCCGACGTTCAACTGGGTCCGCCTGGCGCAGCGCGTGCCGGTGCGGATTCACATTGATGAGGTGCCGGAAGGAGTGTTGCTGGCGGCAGGGATTACTTGCACGGTAGTGGTGAAGCAGGACCTGGCAGACAATTGATCGACCGGGTCGCCCTTGAACCGGGCGACGCGGTGATCCTGCCACCTACTGGGCAATGTTGTAGCGATACAGACAGCCCACAGGGTTTTCCGGATTGATGTTCAGGGCAACCACCAGTTTGCTCGGGTCCTGCTGATAATGAAGTGTGGAGAGTGGTAGCGTGGGTACGTCCTCGCGAATGATGCTTCGCCCATCATAAAAATCAGGGCTGTAGTTGCCGTCACTGGATATCAGGCAGCCGACAAAATTGCCCGCTTCGTCTGCGCCGGAGAACACCAGGTTATGGTTGAAAGTTGCATGGTCCGTCCAGTTAACCACTCTGTTGTCGCCGAACTCCGGTAGAAGGGGCCGGGTAATTTCGCCGCCATTGATCTCGTAGTCTTTGCCGCCTTTTTCGTCGAAGGCGATCAACATGCCGAATTGATTAGTCCAGATGTTGGACTTTTTGGTGTAGCCAGATGCCGTAAATTTGCCAGGGGCTCGCTGCTTTACGGTATGCAGTTCGGCACCGCGGGAACTGGGATCTACCACCAGAAAACCGGGTCTTTGCGGTTCGCCGAATGCCTGGTTGAGCGTGCCATCCGCGTTCAACATTACGATGAGACCAGCCGAGTTCAAGTCGTTGTCTCTCTTTTCGTAGCCCGCGAATAACAAGCGTCCGTCATCCAGTACGCATCCGTCGCTGAGGGAGCTGACAGAGCTCGGCTGGATGCCGACGATTTCAACGCAGCCGTTTTTGCCGAATGCGTTCTCGGGTTGGCCCTCAGCGTTGAATTTGTACAGAAACGCCTTGTACAACTTCACATTGAATGGAGCACCGGTGTAATGATCCACCCCAACTACCACGCTGTTATCGGGTAACGCGAGTACGAACCTGGGCCCTTGTATTACGGGCCACGGCGCTTGGGTATGGTTGATGATGACTTGGCCATTGTCGCCAAATTCGGTCACTCGGTTGCCCTTGCGGTCAAGGCATAGAATCGCTGGGAACACCTCGCCCGCCTTCCCGTTGGTGGTGCTGCCCGCCATGAACAATCGTCCGTCGTTGCCTGCGGCAATCGGCCCGCCAGCGGCCTGCTCATTGGGAAAAAACGATCCCGTGACTCGCCCTTCGACCCCGAACGTCAGGTCGACGGCACCCAAGTGGTTCAGCTTCGAAATGAAGAAGACACCCTTGTCGAAGGTACTGGTAACCATCAGCGATTTATCATCCAGCAGAGCCGACCCGGTCAGCGGGCGAGACCTTGTCGGGTCATCGCGGAATATGTCGTCCAGTCGAAGTTTGCCCTGGCCACTTCCCCATGTAGCGTCGATTGTCGCCCTGATGTTCGCGGCTTTGTTTACGGTTGTCATACACGTCCCTGCGCTGGTAGCTGTGAGGTTGTTTGCTCGCCGGGCTATGACAAGGTCTCAACCATGCGCTCACCGGGCCTGGACTCACAGTAGGCCTTCCTTCGAGGGTCGCCTACTGTCAACTCTGACAGGTCTGGATACCGTTGGTCTCACTATGGAGGGTGACGGTGAGTGTCAGAGTTGTGCGCGCAAGCCGAAGCGCTTCATCAAAGTCGATTCCAGCAAAGCTTTCGGCAACAACGCCGCCAACAACGGCAACGCCCGGCTGCCATTGCCGATGCGCACCAGCCTTGGCGGCT
Source organism: Pseudomonas sp. UF-293 (assembly GCF_058245595.1). NCBI lineage: Bacteria > Pseudomonadati > Pseudomonadota > Gammaproteobacteria > Pseudomonadales > Pseudomonadaceae > Pseudomonas > Pseudomonas sp. UF-293. Next base: position 122,354 of record NZ_JBSICA010000012.1, read on the forward strand.
TGCTCTGTTGCACAGCCATCAACAGCTGCGCAGCAAATTCAATCGCCGGTGTCGGTTTATCCTGCGATGCCTTGGCCCGTGCGCGAATGCCTTCACGCAGCGGAAACCATGGTGATTGCTCGTTGATCAACTGCTCGGCTTCATGCCCGGCATTCTTTGCGAAACTCGATTCGATCGCGCCGGGCTGGACTTCCATCACGCGGATACCGAACGGCGCCAGCTCCATGCGCAGGGCATCGCTCAGCGCATGCACCGCCGCTTTCGAGGCGCAGTAGGCGCCGGCGAATGGCGTGACCAAGACCCCTGAAACGCTGCCGATATTCACCACCAGACCTTTGGCCTGACGCAGCAGCGGAAACAGCGCGCGGGTGACGCCGATGATCGAGAAGACATTGGTCTTGAACTGGCGCTGCATGGCCGCTACACCGCCGTCGAGCAACGGCCCCATGGCGCCGTAACCGGCGTTGTTGATCAATACGTCGAGGCCGCCGTGTTGCTGGTTGAGGCGCTCGACGAGTTGTTCCAGCGCGGCGCCATCGTTGACGTCCAGCTGGATCGCGGTGAAACCGGCGGCGCTGAGCGCGGCGACGTCTTGCGTCTTGCGCGCACTGGCCCAGACTTCGTATCCGGCCGCTTTGAAGGCATCGGCGAGGGCGCGGCCTATGCCGCTGGAACAACCGGTGATCAACGCAACGGGCATGGCGCATTCCTTATGCAAAAAATCGGAGGAGGGGATCAGTCGGAGAAACTGCCCTGCAAATGCTCGGCGCGAAACTCCAGGGTTTGCGGGCGATAGCCGGGGCGTAGCGGTGGCAGGGGCAGACAGTCCTCCCATTCGCCGCCGGCCTGCAATTCGCCGGGACCGCGATAGCGTGGCGCGGTGTATTGGTTGTCTGCCAGGTTGACCGTATCGCCCGGGGCGTAGGCGGCGATGCGCCAGCGCAGTTCGGTCAGGGGCACATCATTGCCGTTTTTCATTTTCAATTGCAGCGGGCGATCGGCTGGGCATTGTTCCGGGGCATAAGCAATACGCATCTCAAGGCGCGCCAGTTGCTTGATTTCGCGGTTGTCCAGCCAGACGACCCACATGGCCACGAAGCCCAGGCCAATCGCCGCCGCCACCGACACCGGCAGGGCCTTGGCCGGATAGCGCAACAGCAGGATAAGCCAGGTGATGACCAGCAAAATGCCGATGAACATGTCGCACAACCTCGAGAGAGAGAGGGTCATCCTACCTAAGCGTAGGTGAGGTTGGCGATGGGCATCGGGACTTGCGGTGTCTGACCGGGCCTCTTCGCGAGCAGGCTCGCTCCCACACTTGAAACGCATTCCCCTGTGGGAGCGAGCCTGCTCGCGAAGAGGCCAGTTCAGACGACACAGAGTTCGAGCAAAAAAAGCCCCCGCCCAGCCCGCTGCGGATAGGGAACGCAACGGGCTGGACGAGGGCTTCTCGTTTTAGCGATCGATTACTGCGCGATGGTCTTCACCGACACGCCGCGTTCGATCGGGGTGGAGCGGCCGTAGATATCTTCGAAACGCTCGATATCGTCTTCACCCAGGTACGAACCCGACTGCACTTCGATGATTTCCAGCGGGATCTTGCCCGGGTTGCGCAGGCGGTGCACCGAGGCGATCGGGATGTAGGTCGACTGGTTTTCGGTGAGCAGGAACACGTTTTCGTCGCAGGTCACTTCGGCGGTGCCGCTGACCACAATCCAGTGTTCGGCGCGGTGGTGGTGCATCTGCAGCGACAGGCACGCGCCCGGCTTGACCGAGATGTGCTTGACCTGGAAACGCCCGCCCATGTCCACCGAGTCGTACGAGCCCCACGGACGATAGACTTCGCAGTGGTTCTGGGTTTCGCTGCGGCCCTGCTCGTTGAGCGTGTTGACCATCTGCTTGACGCCCTGAACCTTGTCCTTGTGGGCAATCATCATCGCGTCTTTGGTTTCGACCACGACGATGTTTTCCAGACCGATCACCGAGACCAGTTTGCCGTTGCCGTGGATCATGCAGTTCTTGCTGTCCTGAATCACCACGTCGCCTTTGCTGACGTTGCCGTTGGCATCTTTCTCGTTGACTTCCCACAGCGACGACCAGCAGCCGACATCGCTCCAGCCGGCGGTCAGCGGCACTACGCAGGCGCGCTGGGTTTTTTCCATCACCGAGTAGTCGATGGAGTTGTCCGGGCAGCAGGCGAAGGTGGCTTCGTCGAAGGTGATGGTGTCGGCGTCCTGCTGGCTGCGCTCGAGGGTCAGCAGGCAGGTGTCGTAGATGTCCGGATCGTGCTTTTTCAGTTCTTCGAGGAAGCGGCTGGCACGGAACAGGAACATGCCGCTGTTCCAGTAGTAACCGCCGGATTCGACGTACTCGGTGGCGCGCTTGACGTCCGGTTTTTCGACGAAATGCGAGACGCGGCTGACGCCTTCGGGCAGCAGCGAATCAGCAGTGGATTTGATGTAGCCGTAGCCGGTTTCCGGTTTGGTCGCCGGCACGCCGAACAGGACCATTTCACCGTTTTCCGCAGCGACGGTGGCCAGGGCCAGCGCGCGTTGCAGGGCTTTCTGGTCTTCCAGCACGTGGTCGGCCGGCAGCACCAGCATCAGTTCGTCACGACCTTCATTGACCAGCATCATCGCGGTCAGGGCCACGGCCGGCGACGTGTTACGGCCGAACGGTTCCATCAGGATGCGCTGGCATTCCAGATTGCGCGCGGCCAGTTGCTCGTTGACGATGAAACGGTGTTCCTTGTTGCAGACCACGATCGGCGTGTCCATGCCTTCGAACACCAGACGCTCGAGGGTTTGCTGGAACAGCGTGTGTTCGCCGGTCAGGGCGAGGAATTGCTTGGGGAATTGCTTGCGCGAAAGAGGCCACAGACGCGAACCGCTACCACCTGACAAGATCACCGGAATCATAATGTTTACTCCATAAAATGCAGTTGAGAGCTGCAAGCTGCAAGTGGTGAGTTAGAAGCACTTCACTTGCAGCTTGAAGCTAGTAGCTGATAGCTCGAGCGATTAGCGAGTCGAAACCGGGCGTTTCACCCAGACTGGCGACAGGTTGCTGCCGTTGCCGGTGACGTACAGCACGGCTGCCTCACCACGCTCCAGCGCGACCGGTTTCACGTCGCCGACTTTCTTGTCGCCTTCGTACAGCGCCAGGCTGACTTTCACCGGGTTGATTTCACGTTCGCCACGGCCCTTGGCTGCCACGTTCGGCACCACTTCGGTCTTGCCGTCGGCGGTCTTCAGGGTCAGCGGCTTGTCGCTGAGGTTCTGCACACGTACCAGGGATTTCTGCTTGTTCTTGAACGGCGGTTCTTCGATCAGTTGTGGCGCGCCGGAAGCGTTGTTGACCAGGGTGTAGTAGTGGTCACCGGCGAGTTTCACCGGCAGGGTCTGGCTGCCGACTTTGGCGCTGTAGTCGCCGCCCGGCATGAAGCTGAAATCGCTGCTGGCCAATGGCGCGATATCGCTCAGGTTGGTGCTGCCGACGGTCGCGCTGACTTCAGCGTTGCTGGCGTTGTAGACACGCACGAAGGTCGAGCCTTTCGGTGCGGTCGGGCCATACAGCGCGGCGTCGCCACCGGCGAAGGCTGGGACGGAAAGTACGCTGAGGCCAGCAACCAGTGCGAAGCTTTTAGCGAGACGACGAGGAGTAGTAGTGAAAGTCATGGTGTACCTCTCTTTCAGTTTTGCGCCCGATCGGGCGTCTCGGATTTAGTGTTGATGGCTACGTTTTGTTGGCGGGCGCCGGCTTGTTTGAGCTCTGCGACCCACTGCGGGTCGGCGTCGCCGATTTCGTTGTTCACAGGCAGATATCGTTCAGGAAACTCCCAGATCAGCACTTGCGGCGGGCTGTTCTTGAAGTCATCGCTTTTCAGGTAGCTGAGCATCGGCAGAATCGGGCCGTGGCCGTCTTCGGCGTAGTTGACGACGTCACTGTGCAGCGCTTGTTTGAGCGCACCGACGAAGTTCCAGTTGGGGTTGGCGCTGTAGCTGGTGCCGATCAGCGCGACCGGTACTTCGCTGTTGGCGAACAGCGCGTCGTCACCGGCAGGCTGCTCGGCGGCAACGGTGTTGCGTTTGAGCAGCGGCTCAGGCGCCGGCATCATGTTTTCGAACAGCGGATCGAGCGGCAGGAACAGACGCAGATCGCCCTTGTGCGTGACCTTCTCTGCTGGCGTGGTGACGAAGCGCTGTGGCTCGCCGCTCAGCGGGAATTTCTCGGCAATGGTTTTCGCCAGCCTGTTGGCTGCGATCTCGGCGCCTTCCGGCGTCCAGTGGGTGTCGGTGCGCAGGAACACTTGCTGACCGTTCTGCTTGGCCTGTTGCAGCGGGCCGAGCAGGTCAGGGGCGAGGATCTTGTCGGCCGCGACACGGGCGTGGAAATCCTGATAGAGGTTCTGGTGAATGCTCGAAGGCTTCACTTCATCCAGATGCTCCGGATACAGACGCACCTTGGCCGGCACGATCGCCATCACCAGTTTCACGCCTTTCTCTTTCAGGGTCTGACGCACGCCTTCGACCAGCGCGTAGTTGCCTTGCAGGTTCTGCTGTTCGTTGACGATCGGGTTGAATTCCTCATCGCTGTACAACCACTGGTCGCGGCCGAGCACGACGCCCGGACGACCTTCGTTGAACAGTTTGAAATCCAGCGCGGCCCAGAGGTTGGTGCCCAGACGCTTGATCGGGAATTCATCGTCGTAGTGGGTTTCCACCGCCTTGGTCCAGCGGCCATTGAGCACCGTCGCATCGGCATTGGTGCTGAAGCCGAAGAAGCTGCGAATCGACCACAGACCGAGGACCAACAGCGTCACCAGGAACAGGGCGATGTAGAAGATGCGTAATGAGCGGGTCATGTCAGATCCCTCAGAACTGGAAGTAAAGGAACGGCGAGAAGCTTTGCGCCGAGAGTTTGAGAATCGAGGCGATGAACAGCAGCAGGATCAGCCCGCGCATCACGTAGCGCGACCAGTCAGCGGTCCAGTAGGCCGGTTGCACCTGGGCTTCGACGCCGACGGTGTAGCCAGGTTCGTGGATGCTCGCCGGATTTTCCCCAGGCGCTGCCTTGATCATTCCCGGGGTCGCGGTGGCAGGGCCATCGGCCTCGACGTTGACTTCCGGCTTGGTCTTGGCTGGCGGCTGATTGGTGTACAGATCACGCAGGCCGAAGAACGCCAGGGTTACGTAAGCCACCACCAGAGTCGCTACTTGCAGACCGGTGAGGCTGGCCTGATTGAGTTCCGACAGCGACCAGTCGCCGAAGCTGAACATTGCACCGTACATGCGACCGGCGACGTGCAGGTTCTCGGCACGGAAGATCACCCAGCCCATCACCACCAGCAGGAAGGTGAGTGCCCAGCGGATCGGGTTGAGGCTGCGCGGCGAAGTGTTCAGGCCGAGCATTTTTTCGATCGCCAGCCACATACCGTGCCAGGCGCCCCAGATGATGTAAGTGATGTTCGCGCCGTGCCACAGACCACCGAGCAGCATGGTCAGGAACAGGTTGCGATAGGTCATCAGTGTGCCTTTACGGTTACCGCCGAGGGTGATGTACAGGTAGTCACGCAGCCAGGTCGACAGGCTGATGTGCCAGCGGCGCCAGAACTCGGTGATCGACTGGCTGATGTACGGCTGCTTGAAGTTTTCCATGAAGCGGAAACCCATCATCAAGCCCAGGCCGATGGCCATGTCGCTGTAACCGGAGAAGTCGAAATACAGCTGCGCGGTGTACGCCAGCGCACCGAGCCAGGCATCGCCCGTGGTCGGGTTCTGCAAGGCGAAGCAATGGTCGGCGACCACGGCGAGGGTGTCGGCAATGAAGACTTTCTTGATGAAACCCTGCATGAACCGCGTGCAGCCCTCGGAAAACTTGTCGAGGGTGTGCGTGCGGTTGTTGAACTGATCGGCGAGGTCACGGAAACGCAGAACCGGGCCGGCGATCAGGTGCGGGAAGATCGCCACGAAGGCTGCGAAGTCGATCAAGTTGCGCGTGGCCGGAGTGTCGCCACGGTAGACGTCGATGATGTAGCTGATCGATTCGAAGATGTAGAACGAAATACCGATCGGCAACAGCACGTGAGTCAGGATGAACGGTTCGAGACCGAACGAAGTCATGATTTCGTTGATGCTGTCGACACCGAAGTTGGCGTACTTGAAGTAGCCAAGGATGCACAGGTCGACGGCCACACCGAGCAGCAGCCAGCGCTGCGCCGGTTTGGTTCTAACGCCGGCGGCACCGACCTTCAGGCCGATCCAGTAGTTCCACAGCGTGACCGCTGCGAACAGCGCGAGGAAGTCCACTCGCCACCAGGCGTAGAACACGTAGCTGGCGATCAGCAGCAGCAGGTTGCGATAGCGTTGCCCGCTCAGGTAGTACAAGCCGAGAAAGATCGGCAAGAACAGAAACAGGAACACGTTGGATGAAAATACCATCCCGATCTCTCCATGTTTGAACCAACAGTCAAGGGCCAAAGCCCCCCCAAACCCCCCACGAAAAACCGGAGGGTCAACTCACAAATCTCAAACCTGACACCGATTCATGTAGGAGCTGCCGCAGGCTGCGATCTTTTGATCTTGATCTTCAAAAGCCAGATCAAAAGATCGCAGCCTGCGGCAGCTCCTACAGGGCTTTGCGTCTGGCCTTACGAACCCTTGTTGCCCTTTTCGTGCGACGGGTCGTAGACCTTGGTCAGGTCGCCGCCAAGACGGAAAGTCTTGAACGGTTGCATGTCGCGTTTCTTCTCGATCACCTCCGGCGCGCAGGTGTAGAGCGTGCAGAAGGGTTCGAGCCAGGCGAATTTCATGTCCTCTTTCAGGTCGGTCATGTCCTGCTTTTTGCCGTTCTTTTCTTCGAACTCGTCAGGGTCCTTCACGCCGGCCAACACCCGATCACCCAGACGCTTCAGCGCGCCGTTGTTCTCCTGACGCAGATCCACACCATTGACCTGGGCGAAACTGGCGATCATTGCCAGCGGCGGCAGGGCGTAGTTGTGATAGGCGAGGGCGCGTTGCTGGCGCTTGAGTTCGTTGGGCAGGAAGCCGTCGGCGTCGACCTGGTTGACGCCAACCTTGTATTCCTTCACCGCCCAGTCGAACAGGTCGCGGCGGTTGGTGGCGACGGCGGTGGCCATCACCGACCAGGCAGCCCAGTACGAGTGGTTGTTGGTTTTTTCCAGCGGCAGGTTGTCCCAGTCGCTGACCACCTGATCGGCCATTTTGCTGAACCAGGCTTCGATCAGCTGCGCTTCCTGCTGGTGCTGGGCCAGTGGATGCGAGTCGGAGAACTTCAGGCGAATGTATGACGAGGCCATGCTGCCCAGCGCCCATTTGCGCATCGACTTGCCGGTGTGGTTGAAGTCTTTGGACATCAACGCGTCAGCCTTGGCCCACGCGGTCAGCCAGTCGAGCGTGCATTCGAGCTGCTCCGGGCGACCGTCGCGCATGAACTGCATGACGCGCTTGGCGGTGCCGCGCTCCAGCGTAGTGATGTCTTTGGTGGTGTCGCGAAAGGCTTTTTCCGACTGCACGTTCAGCGTTGCGCGGGCCTTGTCCGAACCTTCGTATTTGCTGCGAAATTGCAGCGGACCGGTGTACGGCGCCGGCATCGCGTCGCAGCCATCGCTGTTGTCGCCGGTCTTGAATTTATCCACCGGGGCGAAGTAGCCCTGCGGCGGACGCAATGGCGCGGCGGCCTGAGTCGCCCCGGCGAACATCGCCAGGCTCAGAAGTGTCGGTGCCAACAGGTTTTTCAGTTTCGGATTTCGCATAGCAGACCTCATTGCCCGAGCTGCGCGGTCTGTTGACCGACGCCCGGGAATACGTTGCGTTTGCAGATTTTCGCTTCGACTTTTTGTGGCGTGGCGCCAGGTCCGGCTTCAGGACCCTGGACTTCAACGGCCAGCAGATTTTGCGAGGCCCAGTCTTCGTCCGTGCGCAGCTCAAAGGCGAAACGACCGTCGGTGTCGGAGGTTTCCGGTTTCTCGATCTTGATGTCCTCGTGGCGACCGTTCATGTACCAGAGGGTGGCTTGCAGGGTTTTCACCGAGGTGTCGGCGAAGCGGATATCGACCTGATGGTTGGCGTTTTGCAGGTTCAGGTTCTTGCTGTTGACCAGCAGTTCTTGCTTGCTGCCTGGCTTCAGCGTGGTGCTGGCGGACATCTGCGCGTCTTTGCCTTCGCAACCGTTATCGAGCAGCGCCATCATCTGGCGATAGATGGTTTCCTGGTCGAGGCGATACAGCGGCGAGAATTCCCAGATGAGAATCTTCGGCGGGGTCTTCTGGAATTCTTCGCTGCCCAGGTACTGCAGCATCGAACCTTCGAAACCGCCGCCGGGGAAGGCCACGTTGAGAATGTCGGCGCCGATGGCTTCTTCGAGGAAACCGGCGAAGTTGTAGTTCTTGCCGCTGTGCGACGTACCGACCAGGGTGATCTGCGGATTGCCGGAATCGCCGAACAGATCGCCGTCGCCGGCCTCGCCTTTCGGCTCGGTGGTGAACTGGTCCATGTACTGGATCGCGTAGCTGGTGCCGCACAGTTGCCCGGCCATGTTGTGCAGGGTGCCGGTCTTGCCCATGCGTCCGGAGCGCTTGGTCTCGAATTCACGCTTGGGAATGTCGGCGAAGGCCGGGATCTGCTTGACCTTTTCGGCGACGATTTTTGCCGTGCGCTGGGCACCGTAAGGTGTCCAGTGCTGGTCGCCACGGAAGTAGAAATCGTGGGCGGGCAGGGTGTCCGGCAGCGATTCGTTGGTCAGTGGCGACAGATCCGGCACCACGTAACCCATCTTGGCGAAACGGCCGAGCATGGTCTTGTAGTTGCCCAGCGCTTTCTCGTAATCGAACGCGGCTTTTTCCTGCGGGTTGAGCTTGTTGCGGTTCACCAGGCCACGGGTCGGCTGGTAAACGATCACCAGCTCCACGCCTTTGCTCTTGAACGCATCGTGCAACTGCTGCAGGCGCTTGTAGCCGGCCGGCGTAGTGTTGAACTCGGTGCGCAGGTCTTCCTGAGTACGGAACAGCCAGTCGCCCTGGGCTTGGACCAGCGTGGTGAAGTTCTGCTGATAACGCGTGGTGTAGTTCTTCGCGTCATGGGCAGCCGGGCACAGGTTGCAGCACGGCTCGGCGGTGAACTTCGGTGGCGTGACGCTTGCGCCGTCAGCGTCGGCGCGGGCGTTGCCGGCAGCGAGAATGCCGAGGGTCAGGGCCGAGAGGCTGAGCAGTTTGATCATGTGTGGGTGCATAAAAATTATCCTCAGTCCTGCAATTCGGTCTGGCGTTCGACAGGGTCGATCAGCACGGCTTTCTGCTGGCGCACCAGCAGGTCGAGAATTTCATCCTGGCGCTCGCCGAGGATGCCGTTGAAGCTGATCCCGCTGGACTTGGTCGGCGCCAGCATCGACACGCGATACAGCTCGACACTCAGCGGCGAGTCGATCGACAGCGGGCCGCTGCCATTGGCCGCCAGTTCACCGCCGACGACGATCAGCGAGACCTGCGCGTCGAACGGGTCGAGCTTGATGTCACGGTCGGTGTCGGTCAGGTCCTTGATGTGGCCGTAGATACCGGTCAGGCCGTTGGTCATGGCGACGTTTTCGTAGAGGCGGATGTTCACGCTGTTACGAATACGAATGCCGTGACGGGTATTGCTGATGACCTTGTTGCCCCACAGCAGGTTGTCGGCAGACTCGTAGAGCGTGATGCCGTCGGTGTGGTTCTTGTAGATCTCGTTGTAGGCAATGATGTTGTTGACGCTGTTACGGTCGATCACCAGGCCCGACAACTTGTTGTCGAAACTCTTGTTGTTGAAGATGAAGCTGTCGTTGACCTCACGGGAAATAATGATCCCGTGCTTCTTCTTCGTGCCGTGAACGGTGTTCTCGGCAATGATCAGACGGTGCGAGCGGTCATGCGGGTCGATGCCGTAGACGATGTTGTCTTTGTAGGTGTTGCCCTTGACCACAAAGTCGCTGGTTTCGTAGCAGTAGAAGCCGTACCACATGTCCGAGAACTCGGAGCCGACGATCCAGCCAGTCGGTTCCGGGCGCTTGAGAACCTTGGCCATGTTCGGCGTGTACTGGGAAATACTCACCCCGTACGACTTACTGTTGGCGTAACCGAAACTGGCCATCTTGCTATTGACGATGTAGGTCTCGGTGCCGCCCCAGGCGAGCAGGAACGGACGGAATTCCTTCGGCGAACGGAAGGTTGCCGGGCCGTTTTCCTTCTCGCGCCAGCCGGTGACTTTGGTGTCGCGCACGAACAGCTTGCCGTCGTTGACCAGGAATGAACCGGCCTCCTGGGACAGGCGCAGTTCCTGGGTCTGACCGTCGATTTCGAGGATGCCTTTCTCGCCGACCACGATCGGCAATTTGGCCAGATACACGCCCGGAGCGGTCTCGCTGAAATACTGCTTGGGCAGTTTTTTCGCCAGATCCTTGAGGTTCATGTAGCCGTCGTCGATGAAGATCGCCTGCGGAATGCCGTGCTGACGCACGACCCATTCGGCCATCTTGTTATCGCCGCCGATGAAGTCCTTCAGGGCATTTTCCTGCATCATCCGGCGCACGCTGATCTTGCCCGGCTTGCTGCGCACGATCTTCGCGGCAGCGGCTTCGGCGGTGAAGCCGGACAGGTCAGGCAGTGTCGGCTTGGCCAGTTTCAGCGCGTCGGTCGGCGCGCTGCTGACGGTGTAGGTCTTGGCCTGTTGCAGTTCTTTGGCCACGGTCGCAGGTTTCGCCGGTTCAACATTGGCGAAGGCGCCGGCGCTGGCCAGCAGCATCGCGCCGGCCAGCAGGCTGAGTGAGCCTGTTCTGGTGCTGATCATGTCGGGCACTCCCTTGGCGGTTTGCATCAGAAGCGCCAGATCACGTCAATGAATGCGCGGTGCATGTAGGAATCAACCTGGCTGCCATAGGCATCGCCCGGCTTGAACACACCGCCACGGAAACGCACCAGTGCCGAAGGCTCGTCGATCGACTGGCTCAACGCCGCCGGCAACAGGCCTTGCTTGAAGTACTTGGTGACGACCAGGTCCATTTCCTGACCCAGGTCCTTGTTGCCATCTTCAAGCGGCAGCGAGGTGCTGGAGAGGATCGCGCCGGTGACGTCGTCGGTGTTGTTTTCCACCGCGTTGATGCCGTTGCTGCCGACCGGCTTGTTGCCGTCGACACGCCAGAACTTGTGGTAGATCAGGCTGGCGTCGTACTCGTCGTTGACCATCCACGAACCGAACAGGGTGGCGGTCTGCATGTTGTTCATTTCGCCACGGAACGCTTCGCCGAAACGGTGCACGCGTGAGCGGGTACCGGTGTAGTTGGAGCGGTTGCTCTCCAGACCGTTCTGTTCGTAATCGGCACTGGCGCGGGCGTAGGCACCGCCGACTTGCCACTGCGGATCGAGGCGCAGACGCACGCCGACATCAGCTGCCCAGCCGCTGATGTCATCGCTGCGCTTGGCTTGTGTCGGGCGCGTGCCGTCGGCGTTCAGCGCGTTGACCGTGTCACGGTCGCCGCTCATGCCGGTGATGCTGCCCCAGTAGTTGACGGTGTTGGTGTTGCGCCAGTTGTAGGCGTCGCTGTCGGCGGTCAGGCCGATCCAGCTGATGTCGCCGTTCTCGGTCTTGTCCAGCGAATCGCGCGGGACGCCCGGCTCGGCGTAATCGAGTTTGCCGTCATCGTGAGTGTGATGACCGCGAATGCCGACCCACTGCCCCGGCGTCCACTGGTAAGCGGCGTCGGCGTAGGCGTGCAGGCGATCCTTGTCTTTCGGTGCCAGCTCTTTCAAGTCGGTGCGGTATTCGCTGAAACGCTCGGCAACACCGGCATTGGCCCGCAGCAGGGTGGTATCGAAGGTCCAGTTCAGCGCTTCGATGTTGGTGTCGCGCCATTGGCCGTCGTCATTGCGCAGACGCTGACGACCGAACTTCAGAATTTCGCCAGGGTAGGGCGTGAAGCCGCTGTAGCCGACCCAGAACTCGCGCATCGCCAGGTAGTTTTTCTTGGTTTCGCGATCGCCGCTGTCGGTGGCCTGTTCGCCGTCCGATTGTTGCAGGGTGTCGGTCTCGATGATGTCGGTCGAGGTCACCGCCTGACCCATCGCATAAGCGCTCCACGCGCCGCTTTCGCCGTAGATCCAAGGACGCAGGTCGAGGCCGACGCCGTTGACGTCGCCGCCGCCGGCAGTGCCGAGGTCACGGTCGTCTTCGGACTGGCCGGTGAGTTTCACTTCCAGACCGAAGTTCTTGCTTTCAGTCATCGCAGCCAGTGTCGGGCAAGACCAGAGCAGCGCGAAGGTGAGGCCAATACCGGCCTTCACGAATGGGTTCAGCTTCATAGTTTTTCCTCGCCGTCTTCTTCTTGCAGGGCGTGCAGTTGCAGCGTGTTCGAGTTCAGGGCGCCACGGCTGGCCTGTTCCTGTTGCAACAGGCGGCGGGCTTCGGGCAGGCGCTCGGGCGGCAGTTGCGCCTCGAGGGTCGCTGCCAGTTCATCGGCTTGCGGGGTGTTCTGGGCCTTGGCCAATTGGCTGAACACGTAAGCGTTCAGCGGATCGGGCTTGGTGCCCTTGCCTTGGGAGAACAGCTGGGCGATGGCGAAGTCGGCGCTGTTCTGGCCGTTGCGCGCAGCGGTCAGCAGGTGGTCGAGAGCCTTCTGCGGGTAGACCTTGCCCAGGTAGCCACGGCGGTAGATCTGACCGAGGTAGTAATCGGCGGCGACTTCGCGGCCAACGGCTTTCTGGAAGTGTTCCTCGGCGACTTTCGCGTCGGCCGGGACCATTTTGCCTTCGTAGTAGACCTTGCCCAGCAGCAGTTCGGCGCGCGGCTGGTCGGCGGCACGGCCGTTGTCCAGGTACTTCATCATCTGGTCGACGTCGCCCAGTTCAGGGAAGTCGTAAAGCAGTTGCGCGAGGGTGACCCACGATGCAGGGTAGCCCGGAGCGATCGGCTCGAGCAGCGCCTGCGCGGTTTTTTCGTCAGTCTTGCCCAGGGTCGAATCGGCCAGCACGCGGGCTACGGAGTCGACACGCTGCGCGGTGACGGTGCCACGGCTGTAACCGGCCTGCATCTGCTTGATCAGCTCGGCCTGTTGCTCCGCCTGGCCACGTTTCTGGTAAACGGTAGCCAGTTCGACGTAGCAGATGTCGGTGGTGTTGAGCGCAGCCTTGCAGATCTTTTCCACGTCATCCAGGTGCTGGTCGTAAGTGCCCTGGGTGCGATACAGCAGCACCTGCGCCAGACCCGCTTCCGGGTAGCCCGACTTGCGCCACTGATCGATCTGCTGCTGGGCGTTGATGTTGGGGAAGCTGTGCGGGTATTGCAGATACAGCATCGCCAGCGGGATCAACGTGTTGCCTTCGCCATTGGCGGCGGCTTTTTTCAGCAGGGTTTCGGCTTCGTGGTGCTCGGCTTCGGTGGAGCCCGGCTTGGCCACCAGCAGGCGACCGAGACGTGCCTGGGCACGCGGCGACACGCTGGCCGCTGCGCGGTAAGTCGCTTCGGCCTGTTTCATCTGCGCCGGGTCGCGGCTGTCGACCTGGATATCGGCCAGGCCGACTTGCGCCTCGCTGTAACCCAGATCGGCCAGTTGCTGGTAATTCTGCGCAGCGGTGGCGGTGTCGCCACGCTTGAGCGCTTCGTTGGCCAGACGCTGATCGGGCAGGCCGGCACAACCGGCCAGAGAAACTGCCAGTGCCAGCGAGCACACCATCAATCCCATGTGGGAGCGACGGTGCGGCGATCCGACCTGCTCGCGAAGCAGTCGACTCGGTACTTCAGACAAACCGCGCTGGCCCTTTCGCGAGCAGGCTCGCTCCCACAGGGTCGGCGGTGTGTTCAAGTTATACGTAGTCACAGGCATGTCCTCGACTTAAAGACCGGCAGCCATGGCTTTGTCGATCAGCCAGTTCAGGTTCGGGCCACGGTCGCTGTTCACTTCCACCGGGCGGCCGGCGAGGCTGCTGTCGAGCGGCTCGTCTGGCTGGATCTGTACGCGGATGTCGGAGGACAGGTCGGCGCTCTTCAGGCTGGTGCTGCTGACGATCTTGCCGGTGCGGGTCTTGTCTTCGCCGGCGATCTGGAAGCTCACCGGGGTGCCTGGACGTACGTCGCCGAACTGGCGATAGGAGAAGCGTGCTTCAACGTTGGCCTGGGTGTTGCGCGGCACCAACTGGAAGATCACGTCGCCCTTGCTCGCGTACTGACCGTCAGCCACCAGTTGCTGGGCCACGGTGCAATCGCACGGCGACGTCAGGGTGCCGGTCATTTGCTTGCCGAACAGTTCTTCAACCTTGGCCGGGGCCAGTTGGTCTTCGGCCAGATGGCCCTTGAGTACGTCGAGCATGCTGGTGCTGAAAGTTGCCAGCGGGGCGCCTTTGGCGGCGACGCCGTCGGACTTGACCAGGCTCTGCACGGTGCCGTCACGCGGCATGGTGATGTTCATCCCCGGGACGCTGACCAGACCGGCCTGCGCGTGGCTGACGAAGTACATGCCATACACCGACTTGAAGATGAAACCGGCAGCGACCAGACCAACAGCGAAAATACCGGCGCTGAAGGTCACGGCTTTCAGACGGCCGAACGGGGTCATGCCGGTGTCGTTGGTCTTGTTCTTGCGCGCCTTGGTGAAGTTGTCGCGCTGCAGCGTCGCCAGTACTTCACCGATGCTGACGATGTCGCCGGCCAAGTGCGAAGTGATCAGGTGACGCAGGGTGGAAATGTCCTGCGGCTCGAGGTTCTGGAACTGGCAGCCGGCGCGGCCGGTGGCGCGGTCAAAGGAGCGCACCTGCAGTTCAACGTCCATGGCCAGGCCGAGGTTGTCGATGACAAATTGCAGACGCGCCTTGTACACCTCGCCGATGGTCAGCGGCATCTGTCCGGCGTTGAACGCCAGACCGCCAGCCGACAGATCGAGGACCCGCGCTTCGAGCGGAGTCCGGTCAGGGCCGAAGAAACGCAGCTTGGCCGGGATTTTCACGCGAGCGTGCTGGCGCTGGGCTTCGGATTCATGCACTACGTTGACGTTGACGGCGGTATTCATAGGGGCGATTTCCTTGTTAATTCAATAGGAGCGGGTCAGACCATCATCAGCAGCACGGCGACAAAAATGCTGCCGGCGGAGAAGGTCATGGTCCGAGACGACCAGGTGTTGAACCAACGTTGAAAGCTGGCGAGATCACGGGTCAGGGATGTGGGCTGGCGAGTCCAGGATTGTTGGTCGAGGCGGAAGAACACGTAGATCTTCACCAGGGCGCCAACGATCTGGTTGTAATACAGAATCGCCGGGTAAGCAGGGCCAATGCGGTGACCGGAACACGACAGCAACAGCGTCAGGATCAGGCGGGTGATGCCGATCCACAGCAGGTACACGAGGATGAACGCGGTGCCGTACTTGAAGCTGGCGATCAGTGCGACGGTCAGGCCGAGCAGCGAGGTCCACATCGACACGCGCTGGTCGAACAGCACCACGGAGGTGAACGCGCCGAGGCGGCGGATACCCAGACCCAGTGCACGCGAGTTCTGGCGCAGGTTGTTGCCGTACCAGCGGAACATCAGCTTGCGGCTGGCCTTGATGAAGCTCTTTTCCGGCGGATGTTCAACGGTGTTGATCGCTGCGTCCGGCACGTAGAAGGTGTCGTAACCCAGGCGCATCAGGCTGAACCAGCTCGACTTGTCGTCACCGGTGAGGAACTTGAAACGGCCCAGACGCCAGTGTTGCAGCGAGTCGCTTTCAACGTCGGCGATGAATTCCGGATTGGTTACCACGGAGGCTTTGAATACCGACATCCGACCGGTCATGGTCAGCACGCGCTTGGACAGGGCCATCGAGCACATGTTGATGTGGCGCTGGGCAAAACGCAGCTTGTGCCATTCGCTCATGATGTAGCCGCCACGCACTTCGCAGAACTCGTTGGTGGTCAGGCCGCCGACATTGCCGAACAGCTGGAACCACGGCACGGTCTTGCGCACGACGCCTTCGCCGAGCACGGTGTCGCCGTCGATCACGGCCACCACGGCACGGTCATCCGGCAGGTGACGGGAGATCGCGCGGAAACCGAAGGCCAGACCATCGCGCTTGCCGGTACCGGGAATGCGCACGAAGTCGAGCTTGACCCGCTCCGGCGGATTCATCCGCGCCCACAGCGCCTTGACCAGCAGCTCGTCGGACATTTCCACGATCGAGCAGACAATGGTGGTCGGCAGTTCGCAGTCGATGGCTTCGCGGATCACTGAGCTGTAGACCTGCGCGGTTGTCAGCGCGTCAATACGAAAGCTGGTGACCATCAGAAACACATGCGACGGGTCGGCCGCTTTACCCAGCTTGCGTACTTTGCGACGCAGATGCGGGTAAACGATGTAGAGAAAAATCATGCCGCGCACAAAGTGCGTTGCACCCATCGAGTAGCGCCAGATACCCACGGCGCCAATCAGGAAAATGAAGTCCTTCGACTCGGAGTCGAATGTGGACGTGGGCAGCATCAAGGCCAGGCCCATCAACAAACTTAGGTAAAACAGCCAACCGGCGGCCTGAAGTAGGCCGTGTTTTAGCCTGTGCATAATCTGCATCCGTCTCTATCTCGGGCTGGGCCCGATGGGGTTAAGGCAGGCTCATCAATGGCCCACTGTAGGAGCTGCCGAAGGCTGCGATCTTTTGATCTTCTGGGTGTTCACTCACGACTCAAGTGACCCCGGTAAAGATCGCAGCCTCGTTTCACTCGTCAGCTCCTACCACGGGTTCACACAGTCAGTGCGCGGCGACGCGGTATGCGGCGCCGCGCAATGTCTGCTTACCAGCAGATCCCTTCGGTGCGGCTACCGGCGCTGGTGGCCTTGGACATGAAGCCCACCAGGTCGATGACTTGCTTGCCCTGCGGCGCTTCCTGGGCCAGCGAACGGAATTTCTCGTCGCGGTTGCCGAGGATGATCACGTCGGAGTTATCGATCACCGAGTCGAAGTCGGAGTTGAGCAGGGACGATACGTGCGGAATCTTCGATTCGATGTAGTCCTTGTTCGCACCGTGGACACGGGCGTATTCGATGTTGCTGTCGTAGATGCTCAGGTCGTAACCCTTGCCGATCAGCATTTCGGCCAGTTCGACCAGCGGGCTTTCGCGCAGGTCGTCGGTGCCGGCCTTGAAGCTCAGACCGAGCAGGGCGACTTTGCGTTTTTCATGGCTTTCAACGATGTCGAAAGCGTTCTGCACTTGCGATTCGTTACTGCGCATCAGCGAGTTGAGCAGCGGCGCCTCGACGTCCAGGGAGCCGGCGCGGTAGGTCAGCGCACGCACGTCTTTGGGCAGGCACGAACCGCCGAAGGCGAAGCCCGGGCGCATGTAGTACTGGGACAGGTTCAGAGTCTTGTCCTGGCAAACCACTTCCATCACTTCACGACCATCGACGCCGACCGCTTTGGCGATGTTGCCGATCTCGTTGGCGAAGGTCACTTTGGTCGCGTGCCAGACGTTGCAGGTGTACTTGATCATCTCGGCAACGGCGATGTCCTTGCGGATGATCGGTGCGTCGAGTTCTTCGTACAGCGATTGCAGAACGTCGCCCGAGGCGGTATCGAACTCGCCGATAACGGTCATCGGTGGCTGATCGTAGTCAGCGATGGCGGTGGATTCGCGGAGGAATTCCGGGTTGACCGCAACGCCGAAATCGACGCCGGCTTTCTTGCCCGAGCAGTCTTCCAGAATCGGGATGACCACGTTGGCCACGGTGCCTGGCAGCACGGTGCTGCGCACGACGATGGTGTGGCGGGTGGTTTTTTCACGCAGGACAAAACCGATCTCGCGGCACACGGCCTCGATGTAGTTCAGTTCCAGGTCGCCGTTCTTTTTGCTTGGCGTGCCGACGCAGATCATCGACAGGTCGGTATCACGAATCGCCTCGGCGAAGTTGGTCGTGCCGCGCAGACGACCGGTCTGGATACCCTGCTGCAGCAGTTCGCCCAAGCCTGGTTCTACAATCGGCGATTTGCCGGCGTTAATCATGTCGATCTTGTCTTTGGCAACATCGACGCCAACTACGTCATGGCCCCGTGCAGACAGGCAACCGGCACATACTGCGCCAACGTAACCCAAACCAAATATGCTGATGCGCATCGCAATTACCTCTGTATATATCAGGCCTTAGAAGGCCGGAGTTAATGGTGTTCAGCGGTCACTAGTGCACTCGGAAGTGCGGCTTACAGGCGCCACAATGCCGTGTGCAGGCATACAAAGTTCCGAGTGTCTAATAAGTGCACTCAAGATGTGCGCAACTAGGCCTTGTTGTTATGACTTGCCCTGTTATGCAGCCGATCTTCCGTGCGGGAAGACTCTAGTGCAGTCGTGTAGCCTGCTCGACGTCCGGTAGGGGGCCGGTAAATCAAGCAGTTAGGTGCTCAGGCGAGCACGTTTATAGGGGCGCGGCCTTGGCCTTTGTAGGGGATATTAATGATGCGTATCTCCTGTCCTTCGATTGTTTTGAGACTCGTTAGTCACTCAGGCAAGTTGCTGTGACAACTTGGTTACATGGCTATCAGCTCTGCGTAAGTTATCTCGTACAAACTCGGCGAGAATCGTTACCGGTGGTATGAGCAACGCATTTGGACATAGTTCCAGCCCGCTCATCGTGCCAGCCGAAATTTTTTGAAATATTGATAAAGATGGCACTGGGTGCAAATTGATAGCACTAACGATTTCGGCCTTTAGTTATCGGGGTGAAACCGGGGTCGATAGTTTTGTGCCACTACGGGTGAAAAATTTAAGTGCCACTACTGAAAAAAAACTTCAGTGTCGAGTGAAACTAAAATTAGAAAACGAAGTGTGGTTTTATTGGCGCCATGAAATTGGCGATATGCAGCGGGGGGATTTTGACTTCGGGCGGACTGCACGACTCTCGAAGAAAAGAGTCGTGCAAAGGGCATGCTTTATTCCGGGGCGTGGTCGCGCAAAAACACCAGATTGTCGGGTTTCGATTGCTCGGCACTGTAGCGATAACCCTGCACATCGAATTGCTTGAGCTGAGCCGGGTCGTTGATGCGTTCCTCAATCACAAAACGGCTCATCAGGCCGCGCGCTTTCTTCGCGTAGAAACTGATGATCTTGTACTGGCCGTTCTTCTGATCCTTGAACTCGGTGTTGATGATTCGCGCATTAAGAGCGCTGCGCTTGACCGCAGAAAAGTATTCGTTGGACGCAAGGTTGAGCAGTACGTCATCGCCTTGCTCGGCCAGCGCTTCATTCAGCCACTCGCTGATGCGCGTGCCCCAGAACGCATACAGATCCTTGCCACGGGCGTTGGCCAGTTTGGTGCCCATTTCCAGGCGATAGGGTTGCATCAGATCCAGCGGGCGCAGCAGGCCATAAAGGCCGGAGAGCATGCGCAGGTGCTTTTGCGCGTAATCGAATTGCGCCTCGCTGAAGGACTGCGCATCCAGGCCGGTGTACACATCGCCCTTGAATGCGAGCAGCGCCTGTTTGGCGTTTTCCGGGGTGAAGGCGGGTGTCCAACTGCCGAAACGCGCGGCGTTGAGGCCACCGATCTTGTCGGACACGTGCATCAACTCGCTGATCTGCGCCGGGCTCAGCTCGCGCAGTTGCTGAATCAATTCCTGCGAATGGTCGAGGTACTGCGGCTGGGTAAAGCGCTGGGTCGCCGGCGGTGTTTCGTAGTCGAGGGTCTTGGCGGGGGAAATCACCATCAGCATGAAGTCGTCTCCTTTAATCGTGGGGGCGATTCTAGGGGGTTGTCCGTGTTGACTCCAGCTATGAGCGTGATAGGTGATCGGTGGTGTCATGGAACAAGATCGCAGCCTCGCTGGAACTCGACAGCTCCTACAGACTGCGCTCGACATGAAACCGTAATGAATTCAGTGGGGTCAGGTAGGAGTTGCCGAAGGCTGCGATCTTTTGATCTTTGTTTTGATCCACCCGCGATATAGTGCCGCGCGGGTTTTGTTATGGAGACATCCCTTTGCGCATTGTTCTTTTATTCACCGCGTGGCTGCTGAGCTTCGCGGCCGTCGCGGCGCCCGGTGATGCGGCGACGCTGGATCGCACGACCTGGCCGGAACAGCTCAGCAATCCGACCCTGTTCGACGTCGCGTCACGGGCGGAAATCCTCATGTTCGCTCGCGGCCTGCTCGGCACCGAGTCCATCGACGAGGCGGCACTGGCCCAGCGCCTGGGCCTGCGCACGGTCAATATCGATGCGGTCAATCAGCTGCGCCAGCGCCTCTGGCAACGCTTGCTGAGCAACTACAACCACGCCCAGCAAAGCTGCGATCAGGACGCCTCGTTCTGCTTCCTCGTTGAAGACCTGCCGACCCTGCGCGAGCAGGCGGCCAAGTTCGTGGTCAGCGACGACAGTTATTACACCAAATGGGCCGAGCCGAGCCGGATCTTCCATTTGCAGTACTTGGACGAGTTGATGCGCAAGGCCGCGCTGTCACCGCAAACCAGTAACGAATTCGATCGTTTCGGCGACTACGAGCGCAATGGCGACGACATGCACGACCGGCTGTTTCTGCTGACCTTCGACAGCGCCGCCAACGTGCAACCGGACAACACCGACTGGCTGAGCGAGTACCTGCGAAAATCGAATCTGAGCGGGACATTCTTTGTCCTGGGCAAGGATATTCAGGCGCGACTCACCGGCCGTTCGGTCAGCAGCCTGCAGGCGAGTTTCTCCCGGCAGTGCGTTGGCGTGCAGGGCTGGGAGTTCCGCTCCCACAGCCATTGGCAGGACTGGCAGGATTCGGTACGGCGCAGCGCCGATCTGGTGAAAAACAAATTGCCGGAAAACTACGTGCCGCTGTTCCGTCCGCCGGATGGCCAGCGCCGCAGTGATGCACAAGGTTTCTTCAACAGCCAGGGCCTGCAAGTGGCGCTATGGGACATCGATGCCCAGGACGGCGCCGGCAAGCTCAAGGGGCCGGCGAGCGCGCAGCGGGTGTTGACCCTGATGCTGCTGTGGCGTCACGGGGTGATCAATTTCAACATGAAACAGGATGCGGTGAAGACGTCCTTGCCGTGGCTGATCACCCAGACTGCGCAGAGCGGCATCGGCTGGGAAGACTGTCAGGACGCGTTTCGTTGAGAAACGACAAAAAGCCCGGAAACATTGGGCTTGGGGTGATTTTCAAAAGGAATTCGATGCAGGCGGACTTCCGACTTTAGCGGGGTACGGGGAGTCCGCCAAGGGCTTTTCGTCACTCTGCAAAATAAACTTAAAAAAACCGTCAAAGTGCTTTTTTATGTCATCGGTTTTGGAGTATTACGAAGACAGACCGCCGAAACCTGCAACACAGGTGGCGTCTTCCCAGACTCCTATTGTGTGCAGTTCATCCAGGCCCTCGTGGATGAATTCGGCAGTCACCTCGAGGCGCAGCACTGTCACGGTATTGCGTCGAATGGCTCCCACAAAGGTGACCGAGTATGGATGATCACGGACGCAGCCCTTCCTCCAACCAGCCAATCCTGTATGTACTCGATACCAACGTATTGATTCACGATCCAAATGCCCTGCTGAATTTCGAAGAACACCACGTTGCCATCCCGATGACCGTGCTGGAAGAGCTGGACAAGCTCAAGAGCGGCCATCACAGCGTGGCCGCCGAATGCCGTCAGGCGATCCGCCTGATCGACAAGACCCTGGGCGATGCGTCCCCCGAGGACGT
This sequence comes from Pseudomonas sp. UF-293, assembly GCF_058245595.1. Taxonomy (NCBI): domain Bacteria; kingdom Pseudomonadati; phylum Pseudomonadota; class Gammaproteobacteria; order Pseudomonadales; family Pseudomonadaceae; genus Pseudomonas; species Pseudomonas sp. UF-293. The sequence goes on from NZ_JBSICA010000012.1 coordinate 144,017, forward strand.
CGAACTGGGCGTGCCGATCCAGCGCGGCAAGGGCGGGCCGAAGGGCTTGCTGTCAATTCTGATGAGCAAGCAGGCCGAGTCGAACCTGATTCTGCCCGAGCATCTGAACGACAACAAAATCATCAACCAACTGATTGATCTGCACACCCGCGATCCGCAGAAACCGGTGGTGCTGGTCACCAAAGACATCAACATGCGCCTGAAGGCGCGCGCCTGTGGCATTGACGCGGAGGACTACAGCACCGACCAACTGGTCGATGACGTGTCCCTGCTGCCCAACGGCTACCACAACATGACCGGCTCCTTCTGGGACCGCGTGAGCAAGGTCGAAACCCGTCAGGATCACGGCCGCACCTGGCATCAGGTGCAACTGATCGACAACCTGCCGGCCGTGCATATCAATGAATTCATCATCGACGAGCAGGGTTTCGTCGGCTGGATCAAGGAAATCCAGGAGGACCGCCTGCTGATCCTCGACCTGCATCAGGAACCGCTGCTGCATCAGGAGGCGTGGGGCCTGAAGCCGCGTGACATCTATCAGAGTCTGGCGCTGTACGCGTTGCTTGATCCGGACATTCATCTGGTCAACCTCTCCGGCGCCGCAGGTTCCGGTAAAACCATTCTGGCGCTGGCCGCTGCGATCGAGCAGACCATGGTCAGCAAGCGTTATCGCCGCATCATCGCTACCCGCAGCGTGCAGGGGCTGGATCAGGAAATCGGCTTCCTGCCCGGCACTGAAGCGGAAAAAATGGAGCCTTGGCTGGGCGCCATCACCGACAACCTCGAAGCCTTGCACATGGATGACGAAAACACCCATGGCAGCGTCGACTACATCCTCAGCAAAGTGCCGCTGCAGTTCAAATCGCTCAACTACATTCGTGGTCGCAGCTTCCAGCAGAGCCTGATCCTGATCGACGAATGTCAGAACCTCACGCCGCACCAGATGAAAACCATCATCACCCGTGCCGGCGCCGGTTCCAAAGTGGTGTGCCTGGGTAACCTGGCGCAGATCGACACCCCTTACCTGTCCGCGACCAGCTCCGGGCTGACCTACCTGACCGAACGCTTCAAGGATTTCCCCAACGGTGTGCACATCACCCTGCAAGGGGTGCCTCGCTCGATCCTGGCCGAATACGCCGAATCGCATCTGTAACCCTTCACCCAAACCGGGCGGCCCTCAAGCCGCCCGGTTTTTTATGGCCTACACCAATCAAAATGTGGGAGCGGGCTTGCTCGCGAAAGCGGTATGTCTGGCAGTATCAAAGGTGACTGACACACCGCTTTCG
>NZ_JBSICA010000013.1:0-141104 GCF_058245595.1 Pseudomonas sp. UF-293
GATGGTAGTGTGGGGTTTCCCCATGTGAGAGTAGGTCATCGTCAAGATTAAATTCCGAAACCCCAATTGCGAAAGCAATTGGGGTTTTGTTTTGCCTGCGAGAAAGTTCTTACAGCCTTTGCAGACCTCGTCCGGCTGTCACATCCGGCCGACAATGCTAAGGTTCTGCCTCGGCTTAAGCGATCTTTCAAGGAATCCATATGTCGGACGCCCAGTCCCTCAACGCTGCATTCATGGTGGTTCAGAGCAATAGTCTCGATGAGCTGCGCAGCCTTGTGGTCAGCATCATGCGGCGTTACCCACTGGCACCCCTGGAGAATGAAATCGCTTTAGTGCAAAGCAACGGCATCGCCCAATGGCTCAAACTGGCATTGGCCGAGGATCCCGAAGACGACGACCTTGGCGGTTGCGGGATCGCTGCGGCGATTGACGTGCAATTACCCGGCAGTTTCATGTGGCAGCTCTATCGCATGGTGCTGGGAAGAGATGAAATTCCAGCGAAATCCCTGCTCGATAAAGCGCCGTTGACCTGGCGCCTGATGCGCCTCTTGCCACAGGTAATCGACCTTCCACATTTCGAACCGCTGCAACGCTTCCTCACTCACGACAGCGATTTGCGCAAGCGCTATCAATTGTCAGAGCGTCTGGCTGATCTGTTCGATCAATATCAGGTTTATCGGGCCGATTGGCTGGAAGATTGGGCTGAAGGTCGGCATCAATTGCGCAATGTCAGAGGTGAAGTAAAACCGCTGCCGCCGACCAGTTGCTGGCAGGCGGAGTTATGGCGCGCGCTGCTGGATGACGTCGGCGAACAAGGCATGGCGCAGAGTCGCGCAGGTGTGCATCAACGCTTCATGGAACGCATCAACACTCTTGATGAGGCCCCGGCTGCGTTGCCGCCGCGCGTGATCGTCTTTGGCATTTCTTCATTGCCCGCACAAGTTCTTGAAGCGCTCGCCGGTTTGGCACGTTTCAGCCAGGTGCTGCTTTGCGTACACAACCCTTGTCGTCACCACTGGGCCGATATCGTCGCCGACAAGGATCTGCTGCGACATCAATACAAGCGCCAACAACGCAAAAGCGGGATGCCAGTTGTACTTGATGCCGAGACCCTGCATCAGCACGCACATCCGTTGCTGGCCGCATGGGGTAAACAAGGTCGCGACTATATCAACCTGCTCGACAGCTACGACGATCCCAACAGCTACCGCGCAGCCTTTCGTGACGGCCGCATCGACCTGTTCAGCGAAGCCCAGCCGCACAGCATGCTTAACCAGCTTCAGGACGACATCCTCGAATTGCGCCCCCTCAACGAGACTCGTGAGCTCTGGCCTGCGGTCGACCTGGCCCAAGACCATTCAATACGTTTTCATATCGCCCACAGCGCTCAGCGCGAAGTCGAAATCCTGCACGATCAACTCCTGGCGCGTTTCAGTGCCGACCCGGATCTGCGCCCGCGAGATGTGATCGTCATGGTCCCGGATATCGACAGCTATGCGCCGCATATCCGCGCGGTTTTCGGTCAGCTCGATCGATTTGACCCGCGCTTCATTCCGTTCACTTTGGCGGATCAGGGCCAGCGTGGACGCGATCCGTTATTGATCGCGGTCGAGCATCTGCTCAAGCTTCCGGACAGCCGTTTCCCAGTCAGTGAGATCCTCGACCTGCTCGACGTCCCAGCGCTGCGCGCTCGTTTTGGCGTAGAAGAGCGTGACCTGCCAACCCTGCATCGCTGGATCGAAGGCGCCGGCGTGCGTTGGGGCATGAGCGCTGAACAACGTGCCGGTCTCGGCCTGCCGGAGGAACTGGAGCAGAACAGCTGGCATTTCGGTCTACGCAGAATGCTGCTGGGTTACGCCGTCGGCAGCGCTGAGGCGTGTGCAGGTATCGAACCTTATGATGAAATTGGTGGGCTTGATGCCGCTCTGATCGGGCCATTGGTTGCTCTGCTGGATGCGTTGGAAATCGCTCATCAGCAACTCACGCAACCGGCTCAACCGAAAGAGTGGGGTCTGCGCTTGCAGGCGCTGATGCAGGTGTTCTTCCAGGCCAGCAACGAGCATGACGATTATCTGCTGACCCAGTTGGAGGAGCTTCGCGAAACCTGGCTCGAGACCTGCGAGGCAGTGGGGCTGACTGACGAGTTGCCGCTGACTGTCGTACGCGAAGCCTGGCTCGCCGGGCTGGATCAAGGGCGTTTATCGCAACGATTCCTGGCCGGTGCGGTGAACTTCTGCACCTTGATGCCGATGCGCGCGATTCCATTCAAACTGGTCTGTCTGCTGGGTATGAACGACGGCGACTATCCGCGCGCCCAACCGCCTCTGGATTTCGACCTGATGGGCAGCGATTACCGGCCTGGCGACCGCTCACGGCGTGAAGATGACCGCTACCTGCTACTCGAAGCGCTGTTGTCTGCACGTAATCAGCTCTACATCAGTTGGGTCGGTCGCAGCATTCGCGACAACAGCGAGCGACCAGCTTCGGTGCTGATCGGTCAGTTGCGCGATCACCTCGCCAGCGGCTGGCGTTCAATCGACCCAAGCCAGGATCTGTTGGACGCGCTGACCGAAGAACATCCTCTGCAACCTTTCAGCGCCCGCTATTTCCACGAAGACGAGCAACTGTTCAGCTACGCCAGCGAGTGGCAGGTGTTGCATCAAGAGAAAGCGCAGCAAAGTGAAGCACCCTTACTCGCGCCATATGTTCAAGAGGAACCGCTGACGCTGGCATTGCTCCAGGACTTTCTGCGTAACCCGGTTCGGCATTTTTTCACTCAACGCCTAAAGGTGTATTTCGAGGCCGCGCAAGCACCGCTGGCCGATGAAGAACCTTTCGTGCTGGACGCGCTGCAGCGCTACACGCTCAGCGACAGCTTGCTGGAAGCCGCGCTCAGCCAGCCGGACAATATCGATCAGGCGCTGCAAGCCCGTGCGCTACGCCTGCAAAACAGTGGCCTGCTGCCTATGGCCGGTTTTGGCGAATGCCTGCAGCGTGAACTGATCGAACCGCTGCCGGATCTTCTGCAGCGTTATCAACAGTTGCTGACGTTATGGCCGACGCCGTTGACCAGTGCGATCCCGGTCAGTCTCGACTTGCAAGGTATGCGGCTGGAGGGCTGGCTCGCAAGCCTGCATCAACGCGCCGATGGCGGACTACTGTCAGTCACCACCATTCCCAACAGCATCGGCTCGATCAAAACGCGCAAGTGGCACCGGCTGACCAAACCGTGGGTCACCCATCTGGTCGCCTGCGCCAGCGAACATGCGTTGACGACGGCATTGGTCGCCAGTGACGACACACTGTTGCTTGAGCCAATGGAGCGGGACCGAGCGCTGCGATTGCTCGGTGACTTGCTGCTCGCCTGGCAAACCGGCATGCGCCAACCTTTGCCGATTGCGATAAAAACCGCGTTCGCCTGGCTGTCGCAATCCGACCCGGTCAAAGCCGAAGCCGCTGCGCGAAAAGCCTATGAAGGTGACGGCCAGACCAGCGACGGCGAGCGGCGTGAAAGCCCGGCACTGCTCCGACAATACCCCGACTTCGATGCTTTATCGGCAGACGAAACCTTCACTGGCTGGTGCGATGCCTTGTACCGCCCATTATTCGAAGCGACCTGGCGTTCCTTGTCCAGCGAAGGCGCACGCTCATGAGTACCAAGACACCGTTAGCTCTGGCCTTCCCGTTGCGCGGCAGCCAACTGATCGAGGCGAGCGCCGGCACCGGCAAAACTTTCACCATCTCAGCGCTTTATCTGCGGCTGATTCTTGGCCATGGCGGCGAAACAAGCGGTTTCACACGCGAATTGCTGCCGCCGCAAATACTCGTAGTGACGTTTACCGACGCCGCCACCAAAGAACTGCGTGAGCGCATTCGAACCCGCTTGGCCGAGGCGGCGCGTTTCTTCCGCGACGAGATTCCCGCTCCTGACGGACTGATCGCCGAACTGCGCGATCAGTTTGATCCGCTGCAATGGTCCGGCTGCGCCAACCGCCTCGATATCGCCGCGCAGTGGATGGACGAAGCCGCGGTTTCGACCATTCACAGCTGGTGTCAGCGCATGTTGCGCGAGCATGCGTTCGATAGCGGCAGCCTGTTCACGCAATCGCTGGAAACCGATCACAGCGATTTGCTCGGTGAGGTGCTGCGCGATTACTGGCGGCTGTTCTGCTACCCGATGCAGGGCGATGCGCTGAATTGGGTGCGCAGCAATTGGGGTGGCCCCGCAGCGTTGCTGCCTCGGGTCCGCGGCTTGTTTGCCAGCGAGCGTGACACCGATGGCGGCAAGGAGCCGGGTGAACTGATCGCAGAATGTTTGCTGGAGCGGCGAGCAGCATTGGTCGAACTGAAAGCGCCTTGGCGTGACTGGGCAGACGAACTGCTTGCTCTCTGCCACGAAGGCGTGGCCAGCAAAACCGTCGATGGCCGCAAGATGCAGGCGCGTTATTTCGAGCCCTGGTTCGAGAAACTAAAGACCTGGGCTGAAGACGAGGCGCTTGAACAACTGGACATCGGCACCGGCTTCACTCGGCTAACACCTGATGGTATGGCCGAAGCCTGGAAAGGCCAGGCCCCCAGTCATCCGGGACTGGACGCCATGTCCTGGCTCAAGTCGAGCCTTGACGCTTTACCAACGCCCGATGCCGCCGTTCTGCAACACGCCGCCAAGTGGGTCGGTGAGCGCTTTGAAGAAGAGAAGCGCCGTCGCGCAGAAATGGGTTTCGACGACATGCTGCTGCGTCTGGATGCAGCGTTGCAATCGGAGGGCGGCGAGCGTCTGGCGACGTTGATCCGCGAGCAGTTTCCGGTGGCACTGATTGATGAATTCCAGGACACCGATCCGGTGCAATACCGCATCTTCGAAAGCATCTACCGCATCGAAGATAATCACCCTGACACCGGCCTGTTCCTGATCGGCGACCCCAAGCAGGCGATCTACGCCTTTCGCGGTGCTGACATCTACACCTACCTGCGTGCACGTCAGGCGACCACTGGCCGCTTGCACACCTTGGGGACCAACTTTCGCTCCAGCCACGGCATGGTCACAGCGGTCAATCATGTATTCGAACGCGCCGAGTCCCGAGAACAGGGACGCGGCGCGTTTTTGTTTCGCGAGAAAGACGGCTCGAACCCGGTGCCGTTTCTGCCAGTCGAGTCTCAGGGACGCAAGGAAACGCTGCGGATAAACGGACAAGATGTCGCGGCGCTGAATGTCTGGCTACTGCCCAGCGAGCAGCCGCTGTCCGGCGCGGTCTATCGCCAGCAAATGGCCGCCGCCTGCGCCAGTGAAATCACCAGGCTGCTCAATGGCGGACAAACCGGCAGCGCTGGTTTCGTTCAGGCAAATGATTTGAGAGGTTTGCGTCCTTCTGACATCGCGATCCTCGTTCGCGACGGTAAGGAAGCCCAAGCCGTCCGTTCCGAGCTCGGCGCCAGAGGTGTGCGCAGTGTTTATCTCTCGGACAAGGATTCGGTGTTCGCCGCGCAAGAGGCGCATGACCTGCTGGCCTGGCTGAAGGCTTGTGCCGAGCCTGATGTCGAGCGCTCGCTGAAGGCTGCGCTGGCCTGCACCACACTTAACCTGCCGCTGATCGAACTGGAGCGTCTGAACCAGGACGAAATGGTCTGGGAAGCCCGGGTCATGCAGTTCCGCGGCTATCGCGAACTTTGGCGCAAACAGGGCGTGTTGCCGATGTTGCGCCGCCTGCTTCACGACTTCCACCTACCGCAAACCCTGATGCAGCGCAGTGACGGTGAACGCGTGCTGACCAACCTTTTGCACCTCTCGGAACTGATGCAGCAAGCCGCCGCTGAACTGGACGGGGAGCAAGCGTTGATCCGCCATCTGGCCGAGCTGCTGGCACTGTCCGGTCAGGCCGGCGAAGAGCAGATCCTTCGTCTGGAAAGCGACGAGCAACTGGTCAAGGTGGTGACCATCCACAAATCCAAGGGCCTCGAATATCCATTGGTATTCCTGCCATTCATTTGCTCGGCGAAACCGGTGGATGGCAGCCGTTTGCCGCTGCATTACCACGACGCTGCGGGCAAGGCGCAGATCAGCCTCAAGCCTACCCTCGAGTTGATCGCCCAGGCTGATGATGAGCGTCTGGCCGAAGATTTGCGTCTTCTGTATGTCGCATTAACGCGCGCGCAGCATGCCTGTTGGCTGGGCGTCACTGATCTCAAGCGCGGCAATAACAACAGCTCGGTGCTGCACCTGTCGGCGTTGGGTTATTTGCTCGGTGGCGATGCCGCTTTGGGCGAGTCCAGTGAATTGAACCGTTGGCTACGGGATCTGCAGCAAGATTGCCCGGCCATCGGTATCGGCGAAATGCCTCAGCCCACTGACGAGCATTACCAGCCGCCGCGCAATGAAGCAGTGCTACGAGCCACACTACGGCCCAAGCGCAAAGCCAGTGAAAACTGGTGGATCGCTTCCTACAGCGCGTTGCGTATCAGCGACGTATTGAGCGTCGGCAGCGATGAAGCACCGGACAGTCCGCAGGCGCAAAAGCTCTTTGACGACGAACGCCTCGACCCCGACGCACCCCGGGAAATTATCAGTGGTGGCGCCGATATTCATCGTTTTCCTCGCGGACCGAATCCCGGCACGTTTTTGCATGGTTTGCTCGAATGGGCAGGTGCTGAGGGTTTTGCGGTAACCCGCGAGGCGCTGGAGGATGCGATTGCCCGGCGCTGCAACCTGCGCGGCTGGCAAGGCTGGATCATCACGCTGACGGACTGGCTGCAGCATCTGCTCAAGTCGCCGTTGCCGATCGCGGGCGGGCAACCGCCGGTGATTCTTGAGCAACTGAAGCAATACCGCGTCGAGATGGAATTCTGGTTCGCCAGCCACAAGGTCGACGTGCTCAAACTCGACGAACAGGTGCGCCAGCACACCCATAATGGCGTCGCCCGTGTTGCGGCAGAACCGGTTCAACTCAACGGCATGTTCAAGGGGTTTATCGACCTGACCTTCGAGCACGCGGGTCGCTATTACGTCGCCGATTACAAATCCAACTGGCTCGGCGTGGATGATCAGGCCTACACCGTGCAGGCGATGGAGCAGTCGATCCTCGACAACCGTTATGACCTGCAATACGTACTGTATCTGCTGGCACTGCATCGCCAGTTGAAGGCGCGGCTGGCGGATTACGATTACGACCGCCATGTCGGCGGGGCGCTGTATCTGTTTCTGCGCGGTACGCGTGCCGAAAGTCGTGGCGTGTACTTCGTGCGTCCGCCACGGGAATTGATCGAACGCCTCGACCGGATGTTCCAGGGCAAACCCGAACCCAAGTCCGAACCCGCCTGGGAACAGGGAGTCCTGCTATGAGCCGCACATTCGCCGATCTGCTGCCGACACCACTGGAAGCGGACAGCCTGTCGAAACTCTCGCCGCTGACCCGCGCCGATGATTTGCTGTTGTTGCTGAGCCGTTGGGTCGAGCGCGGCTGGTTGCGCGCGCTGGACCGGGCCTTCGTCGCTTTCCTGCATGAACTCGAGCCCGAGACCGATCCGTTGGTGCTGCTCGCGGCTGCGCTGACCAGCCATCAACTCGGCCATGGTCATGTGTGTCTGGACCTGTTCGAAACCCTCAAAGCGCCGGATTTTGCACTGTCATTGCCGCCCGAAGGCGACGTGCAGGGCGGTGTGTTGCTGCTGCCCTCACAACTGCTCGAAACGCTCGATGGAGCTCATTGGTGCAAAGTGCTGGCAAGCAGCTCGCTGGTCGCTCTGGCCACTGATGCGAGTGAAACAGCGCAGACACGTCCGTTGGTGCTGTCCTCGAAACGCCTGTACCTGCGCCGTTACTGGAGCTACGAACGCCGCATCGATGCAGCTTTGCGCCAACGCTTTTTGCAACAGGAGCCGACGCCAGATGATCTGCCGCAGCGCCTCAATGAATTGTTCGGCGGCGCGGAATCTGCAGCTGTCATCGATTGGCAAAAACTCGCTTGCGCCATCGCGACGCGAAGCGCCTTCAGCATCATCACCGGCGGCCCGGGTACCGGCAAAACCACTACGGTGGTGCGCTTGCTTGCGTTGCTGCAGGCACCGGCTGTCGAGGCTGGCCATCCGCTGCGCATTCGTCTGGCGGCACCGACCGGCAAGGCCGCTGCACGCTTGACCGAGTCGATCAGTCAGCAAGTGCAATCGCTGCAAGTCGCCGAAACGGTGCGCGCGGCGATCCCCAGCGATGTGACCACCGTGCACCGTTTGCTCGGCAGTCGACCGGGCACCCGCCACTTCCGTCACCATGCCCGTAACCGCTTGCCGCTGGATGTGCTGGTGGTCGACGAAGCTTCGATGATCGACCTGGAAATGATGGCCAACCTTCTCGACGCCATGCCGGCCCATGCGCGGCTGGTACTGTTGGGCGACAAGGATCAGTTGGCCTCGGTCGAGGCCGGTGCGGTATTGGGCGATCTGTGCCGTGACGCCGAGGGCGGTTGGTACAGCCCGCAAACGAGGCAATGGCTGGAATCAGTCAGCGGCGAGTCGTTGCAGGGCAGCGGTTTGCATGAAGACCGCCACGGCACCCATCCGCTGGCGCAACAAGTGGTGATGCTGCGTCACTCGCGCCGTTTCGGCGAGGGCAGCGGCATCGGTCAGCTCGCGCGCCGAGTCAACCAGCAATTGGCCAACGAGGCGCGACATTTGCTCGCGGCCGGCAGTTACGCCGACGTGTATTCGCTGCCGCTTAAAGGCGAACATGATCAGAAACTCGAACGCCTTCTGCTTGAAGGTCACGGCAACGGCCCGCAGGGTTACCGCCATTACCTGAGCGTACTGCGCGATCAGCGTCCACCGTCGACGCAGCCACTTGAGCATTCGGCCTGGACCGATTGGGCGCGGGAAGTCTTGCAGGCGTTCGATACGTTCCAGTTGTTGTGCGCCGTGCGCAAAGGGCCGTGGGGCGTTGAAGGTCTGAATCAGCGCATTACTGCTGCGTTGCTCAAGGCGCGTCTGATCGAGAGTGACCAGCAGTGGTATGAAGGTCGGCCGGTGCTGATGACTCGCAACGACTATGGTCTGGGCCTGATGAACGGCGACATCGGCATCGCCCTGAAACTGCCCGAGCGTGAAGGCGCAGAGATCGGCAGAACCGTTCTGCGCGTGGCCTTCCCGCGTAACGATGGTCAGGGCGGCGTGCGCTTTGTGTTGCCGAGTCGGCTCAATGATGTCGAAACCGTGTACGCCATGACGGTGCATAAATCCCAGGGCTCGGAGTTCGCGCACACGGCGCTGATCCTGCCTGATGCGCTGAACCCGGTACTGACCAAAGAGCTTATCTACACCGGCATCACTCGCGCCCGGCACTGGTTCACCTTGATCGAGCCGCGCGTCGGAGTGTTTGAGGAAGCGGTGCAGCGCAAGGTCAAGCGTCTGAGTGGGCTGATGCTGGAACTGGAGGAGGGCACCGTGCCTCAGGGATGAAGCGCTGAATGACCGACAACGAATACTGACCAACCGGTCAGAGGCCGGCGCCTCGCTGGCGTTCTGGCGCTGTGCTATCGTTGCGGCATCATTTCGTTACGCTCCAAGAGAATCCCTCCATGAAGGTGGCCGTCTGGGCGACACAGCGTGTGGTGGCCTGCCAGCACGCATTGCTGATCGTTTTGCTCTGGTTGTTCACGGGCAGCGCCATCGCACAGGCGCAAGCCGGGCCGGCCGAGCAACGGGCCAAAGCGGTCACGCAGGTGGTTCTTGGCATCCTCAGCTATGCACGCTGGCCGGTGGAACCGGCGCAGTTGCGCCTGTGCATCGTCGGCCCTACCGAATATACCGATGACCTGGTCAAAGGAACTACGCAAGCCACGGGCCGGCCGGTGGCTGTGCGGCGGCTGCTGGCAGACAATCCGGCCATCGTCAGCGAATGCGACGCGGTGTACATCGGCAAGCTGACTGCTGATGAACGCAGTCGCTTGTTCGCATCATTGATCGGGCATCCGGTGCTGAGCATCAGCGAAGCGGATGATCAATGCACTGTCGGCAGTCTGTTCTGCCTGCGCGTTGGCGATGAACAAGTGTCGTTCGAGGTCAATCTGGACTCCGTGGCTCGCAGTGGTGTGCGCATTCACCCCAGCGTGTTGCAGTTGTCCCGTCGCAAAGCGGCGGCGCCATGAAACTGTTCAGCTGGAAGGCTCGCCCGACCCTGGGCTCGGTCATCGGCCGTGGGCATTTGATCGTCGCGCTGGTGGCGGTGGCGATGGCCAGTGTTTCGCTGACCCTGCTGGGCGTACTGGCGCTGCGGGTGTATGCCGACCACAACCTGCATTTGATCGCTCGTTCTATCAGCTACACCGTCGAGGCGGCCGTTGTTTTCAACGACAAGGCGGCGGCGACCGAGGCGCTGGCAATCATTGCTTCCACCGAGGAAGTGGCAGATGCCCGGGTGCTGGACGCGCAAGGCCAATTGATCGCGCAATGGCAGCGTGCCGAGACCGGCTTGTTCTCCGAGCTGGAAATGCAGATCACCCGCGCCATTCTGGAAAAGCCGGTCAGCCTGCCGATCGAGCATCAGGACCGCGAAATCGGTCGTGTCCTGCTCATCGGTCACGGTGGCAGCCTGATGCGCTTCCTGCTCAGCGGCCTGGCCGGTATTGTGCTGTGCACCGCGATCAGCGCCTGGGTCGCGCTTTATCTGGCGCGGCGGCAGTTGCGCGCGATCATCGGCCCGTTGCACAGCCTCGCCTCGGTCGCCCACGCCGCGCGCAGTGAGCGAGCGCTGGACCGGCGCGTGCCGCCGGCGCAGATCGCTGAGCTGGATAATCTGGGCAACGACTTCAATGCCTTGCTCGGCGAACTCGAGTCCTGGCAAACCCATCTGCAGAACGAAAACGAAACCCTCGCCCATCAAGCGTCCCACGACAGCCTCACCGGGTTGCCCAACCGCGCGTTTTTCGAAGGCCGCTTGATCCGCGCCTTGCGCAGCGGCAAAAAACACGATGAGCGGGTTGCCGTGCTGTTTCTCGACAGCGACCGCTTCAAAGGCATCAACGACAACTTTGGCCACGCCTCGGGCGACGCAGTGCTGGTGGCGATCGCCAACCGTGTGCGAGCGCAATTGCGCGAGGATGATCTGGTCGCGCGGCTGGGCGGCGACGAGTTCGCCGTGCTGCTGGCGCCGCTGCATACGGTCGAAGACGCTGAGCACATTGCTGACAAGATCCTCGCCAGTATGGACATGCCGATCAGTCTGCCCGGCGACACCAGTGTGGTGACCTCGCTCAGTATCGGTATCGCCGTCTATCCCGATCATGGCGCCACGCCGGGCGCCTTGCTCAACGCAGCCGACGCGGCGATGTATCAGGCCAAGCGCCTGTCGCGCGGCGCGCAATTCACCGCCGGGTCGGAGCGCCCGGTCGATTCCGTTCACACCAGGAGCTGATGCCCGTGTTCACACTTCCCTTTCGACTGTTTTCCGCATTGTTGTTGATCGCCGCACTGACTCTGAGCGGTTGCCAGACCGCCCCGCAGAAAGGCCTGACACCGGCGCAGGTTGCCGTGCTCAAACAGCAAGGTTTCGAATTGACCGACGACGGCTGGGAATTCGGCCTGTCGGGCAAAGTGCTGTTTGGCAGTGACGTCGAAAGCCTGAACGCAGCCAGCACGGAAATCGTCGAACGCATCGGCAAGGCGCTGCTCGGCGTCGGGATCGAGCGGGTGCGCGTCGATGGCCACACCGATGCGTCGGGCAAGGAAACCTACAATCAGCAACTGTCGCTGCGCCGGGCCAAGAGCGTCGCCAACGTCCTCGGCACGGTCGGCATGAAGCAGGAGAACATCCAGCTGCAAGGCCTCGGCAGCAGCGAACCGGTAGCCTCCAACGACACCGCAGCAGGGCGCACGGAGAATCGCCGGGTGTCGATTGTGGTCAGCGCCGATTAATCGGCAAAGCGCATCTCCCGCGTTTCCCCCATCAACAATGCCTGATTGCGTTCAGTCACTTCGCGAATGTAATCCCACAACAACGTAATCCGCTTCAACTTGCGCAAATCCTCGCGGCAGTACATCCAGAACTGCCGGGTGATGTCGATTTCCTCCGGCAACACCGGCAGCAATTGCGGGTCCTGCGCGGCGAGGAAGCACGGCAGGATCGCCAGCGAGCGCCCCTGCTGCGCGGCGACGTATTGCGCGATCACGCTGGTGCTGCGCAAATGTGCGCTGGCGCCGGGCAGCACGTTGGCCAGGTAAAGCAGCTCCGAGCTGAACGCCAGGTCGTCCACATAACTGATGAATTGATGCTTGCTCAAGTCCGCCGGGCGGCGGATCGGTGGGTGTTTGTCCAGATAGTCCTGGGTTGCGTACAACTGCAAGCGGTAGTCGCAGAGTTTGCAGCAGACGTACGGCCCGTGCTCCGGCCGCTCGAGGGCAATGACAATGTCGGCCTCGCGCTTGGACAGGCTGATGAAGTGCGGCAGCGGCAGGATGTCCACCGAGATTGCCGGGTAGGCGTCGACGAAGTGGCTCAACTGCGGGGTGATGAAGAAACTGCCGAAGCCTTCAGTGCAGCCCATGCGCACATGGCCTGACAGGGCCACGCCCGAGCCGGAAACCTGTTCGCAGGCCATGTGCAGCGTGCTTTCGATCGACTCGGCATAACCGAGCAAGCGCTGGCCTTCAGTGGTCAGGACGAAGCCGCTGGTGCGGGATTTTTCGAACAGCAATGTGCCGAGCGCCGCTTCCAGCGAACTGATCCGTCGCGATACCGTGGTGTAGTCGACAGCCAGGCGTTTCGCGGCGGTGCTGGCCTTGCGGGTGCGGGCGACTTCGAGGAAAAACTTCAGATCGTCCCAGTTCAGCGAGCCTAGGGAGGTGATGTTTTTTTGCATGATGGACGGGCTTATATGTGCGTTCTTATTAGAAGTTTGCACATCTATACTCCAAAAACCGTCCGACAACCATTCTGGACACACGCCTCATCTCAAGGCGAACCTTTCGCCTTGGCTCCTACGATAAAAACAAGTTCTGGAGACCAGCATGAACGCATCGCTTACGCCCAACGACACCACCCTGCAAAAGGTCAAACTGCTGATCGACGGCGAATGGGTCGAGTCGCAGACCACCGAGTGGCACGACATCGTCAACCCGGCCACCCAGCAAGTGCTGGCCAAGGTTCCGTTCGCCACCGCCGCTGAGGTCGATGCCGCTGTCAGCGCCGCCCAGCGTGCTTTCCAGACCTGGAAACTGACCCCGATCGGCGCGCGGATGCGCATCATGCTCAAATTGCAGGCACTGATCCGCGAGCACTCCAAACGCATCGCCGTGGTCCTCAGCGCCGAGCAGGGCAAGACCATTGCTGACGCCGAGGGCGATATTTTCCGTGGCCTGGAAGTGGTCGAGCACGCGTGCTCGATCGGCACTCTGCAAATGGGCGAGTTCGCCGAAAACGTCGCTGGCGGCGTCGACACGTACACCCTGCGCCAGCCGATCGGCGTGTGCGCCGGCATCACGCCGTTCAACTTCCCGGCGATGATTCCGCTGTGGATGTTCCCGATGGCGATCGCCTGCGGCAACACCTTCGTGCTCAAACCGTCGGAACAGGATCCGCTGTCGACCATGCTGCTGGTGGAGCTGGCGATCGAAGCGGGCGTCCCTGCGGGCGTGCTCAACGTCGTTCACGGCGGCAAGGATGTGGTCGATGGCCTGTGCACGCACAAGGACATCAAAGCCGTATCGTTCGTCGGTTCGACCGCTGTTGGCACCCACGTTTATGACCTGGCCGGCAAACATGGCAAACGCGTACAGTCGATGATGGGCGCGAAAAACCACGCCGTGGTGCTGCCCGATGCCAATCGCGAGCAAGCGCTGAATGCCTTGGTCGGCGCCGGTTTCGGCGCCGCCGGGCAACGCTGCATGGCCACCTCGGTGGTGGTGCTGGTGGGCGCTGCGAAACAGTGGCTGCCGGATCTGAAAGCGCTGGCGCAGAAGCTCAAGGTCAACGCTGGGAGCGAGCCGGGCACCGATGTCGGTCCCGTAATTTCGAGGAAAGCCAAGGCGCGGATCCTTGAACTGATCGAAAGCGGCATCAAGGAAGGCGCCAAGCTTGAACTGGACGGTCGCGACATCAGCGTGCCGGGCTACGAGCAAGGCAACTTTGTCGGCCCGACCCTGTTCTCCGGGGTGACCACCGACATGCAGATCTACACCCAGGAAATCTTCGGCCCGGTGCTGGTGGTGCTGGAAGTCGACACCCTCGATCAGGCGATCGCGCTGGTCAACGCCAATCCGTTCGGCAACGGCACCGGCCTGTTCACCCAGAGCGGCGCGGCGGCGCGTAAATTCCAGACTGAAATCGACGTCGGTCAGGTCGGCATCAACATCCCGATTCCGGTGCCGGTGCCGTTCTTCAGCTTCACCGGTTCGCGCGGCTCGAAACTCGGCGACCTCGGCCCGTACGGCAAGCAAGTGGTGCAGTTCTACACGCAGACCAAAACGGTCACGGCGCGCTGGTTCGACGACGACAGCGTCAACGACGGCGTGAACACCACCATCAACCTGCGCTGAGGATTCGATCATGAAAATCGCATTTATCGGGCTGGGCAACATGGGCGCGCCGATGGCGCGCAACCTGATCAAGGCCGGCCACTCGCTGAACCTGGTCGACCTGAACAAAACCGTGCTGGCGGAACTGGAACAACTGGGCGGCAGCATTCGCGCTTCGGCGCGGGAGGCGGCGGAGGATGCCGAACTGGTGATCACCATGCTCCCGGCCGCTGTGCACGTGCGCAGCGTCTGGCTGGGTGAGGAGGGCGTGCTCGCCGGCATTCGCCAAGGTGTGCCGGCGGTGGATTGCAGCACCATTGATCCGCAGACCGCCCGCGATGTCGCATCGGCCGCCGCCAAACACGGTGTGGCCATGGCCGATGCGCCAGTCTCTGGCGGCACTGGCGGCGCGACCGCCGGGACGCTGACATTCATGGTCGGCGCAACGCCGGAACTGTTCGCCACCCTGCAACCGGTGCTGGCGCAGATGGGCCGCAACATCGTGCATTGCGGTGAAGTCGGTACCGGCCAGATCGCCAAGATCTGCAACAACCTGCTGCTGGCGATTTCGATGGTCGGCGTCAGTGAGGCGATGGCGTTGGGCGATGCGCTGGGGATCGACACCGGCGTGCTGGCCGGGATCATCAACAGTTCGACCGGGCGTTGCTGGAGTTCGGAGATGTACAACCCGTGGCCGGGGATCGTCGAAACGGCGCCAGCCTCGCGCGGGTATACCGGCGGGTTCGGTGCGGAACTGATGCTCAAGGATCTCGGCCTGGCGACGGAAGCGGCGCGGCAGGCGCACCAGCCGGTGGTGCTCGGTGCGGTGGCGCAGCAGTTGTATCAGGCGATGAGCCAGCGTGGTGACGGTGGGAAGGATTTCTCGGCGATCATCAATAGCTATCGCAAGCCGCAATAGAAGGCCCGTGGTGAAAACACCTGTGGGAGCGAGCCTGCTCGCGAAGACGGCATCAGCCTCGAACATGGAGTGACTGGCAGACCGCTTTCGCGAGCAGGCTCGCTCCCACGGGGGGATCGCGGCGCTATCAAATTATTTGCCGGGAAATCACGTCGGGTGGTTTCCCGGCTTTTTTGCATCAGGCGAAGACGAAATATTTGCGCACGGTCTCGACCACTTCCCACGTGCCCTTCATGCCCGGCTCAACCACGAAGATATCGCCAGCGCGCAGGTGGATCGGCGCCATGCCGTCCGGGGTGATCACGCAGTAGCCTTCCTGGAAATGGCAGTACTCCCACTTCACATAATCGACGCGCCACTTGCCCGGCGTGCAGATCCAGGTGCCCATGATCTTGCTGCCGTCTTCGCTGTTGTAGGCGTTGAGGTTGACGGTGTGCGGGTCGCCTTCGAGTTTTTCCCATTTGCAGGCGTCGAGTACCGGCAGCGGGTGGGTGTCGCGCAGAACGGTGATAGGGGCGGTCGCGGTCATGGGGACTCCGGTCAAGTGGACTTGAGAATTGAAGTCGCACCCTATAGCGCCCGGTTGCCGCTCAGTTGTCTGGGGTCGACATCGGAGTGCTCAGAAACGCGCGCAAACGCTGAGCGCTTGTAACAACGCGTTGGCATAACCCGGCAGCGCGGCGAAGTCTCTCGCGCAGAGCAATAACCTGCGGCGCGCCCACGGCTCATTCAGAGTGATGCACTTGAACCGTTCGAGCGTCGCGCGTTCGACAGCGGCCAAGGGCACGATGGCCAGTCCGGCGCCACGGGCGACCATGCGCATCGCGCCATCAAAACCATCGGCGCGAATGCGCACCTGCATTCGCGCGCCGCTGTGCAGCGCCTGTTCTTCCAGATAAATCGCCAGTGCGCTGTCAGCGCTGAGTCCGACAAAGTCGTGCTGCAACGCGTCGCTGAAACTGACCTCGGCGGCGTCAGATAACGGGTGATCGAGCGGCAGAATCAGCACCAGCGGATCGTCGCGAAACGCCTGAGTCTGTAGGCCGTTGGTGTCGACCGCGTCGGACACAATCCCCAGATCCGCCGCGCCTTCCCGCAAGGCATGGGTAATCCGCGCGCTGGGCAGTTCCTGTAGATCGATGTCGAGATTGGGATGGCTGCGCAGGAAATCGGCGAGCACTTCCGGCAGGTACTCGGTGATCGCCGTGGTGTTGCACAACAGCCGCACCTGGCCTTTCACGCCTTTCGCGTAATCGGCCAAATCCTGCTGCATGCGATCGGCCTGTTGCAAAAGGATCCGCGCATGGTGAGCGAGGGCCTTGCCGGCAGGCGTTGGCGTGACGCCGCGCCGGCCGCGCTCGAGGAATTCGGCGCCCAGCGAGGCTTCCATCGCGCGGATTCGGGCGCTGGCGGCGGCGAGGGACAAGTGGCTGCGGGCGGCGCCGGCGGTGATGTTGCCGGTGTCGAGGATGTGCAGGTAGAGGCGCAGGTCTGTGAGGTCGAAGTGCATGGGGTTTGCCTGTGGTTTCGCGGTGGCTGGGCTGGCCCTTTCGCGAGCAGGCTCGCTCCCACAGGGACTTATGTACAGCGCAGATCCCGTGTGGGAGCGAGCCTGCTCGCGAAGAGGTCAGATGCCTCAACGCCGATGTCAGCCTCTTACAAAGGAAGAGGCTGCCTCAGTATATGGCAGATTTCCCCCTAGCCCGGATCAGTGCACATTACCCCAATGCACACGCTAACCGACTTCTACCAAACCCTCGGCCCGACCTTGTCCCTACTGGTCATCGCCACCTTCCTCCTCGCCGGTACGGCCAAAGGTGTGATCGGCCTTGGTCTGCCCACCGTCGCCATGGGCCTGCTCGGTCTGGCTATGGCGCCGACGCAGGCAGCCGCGCTGTTGATCATCCCCGCTACCCTGACCAATCTCTGGCAACTGGCCTTCGGCGGTCATCTGCGAGGATTGCTCAAACGCCTCTGGCCGATGCTGCTGATGATCTTCCTTGGCACTGGCATTGGCACCCTCTGGATCGGCATGTCCGGCGGCCATTGGGTGGTGCGCGGACTTGGCGCGGCACTGTTGCTGTATGCATTGAGCGGACTGTTTCTGCCGACTTTGCACGTCAACCCGCGTCATGAACGCTGGCTCGGCCCGCTGTGTGGCCTGATCACCGGCGTCATCACCTCCGGCACCGGCGTCTTCGTGATTCCAGCGGTGCCGTATCTGCAAGCGCTGGGGCTGAGCCGCGATGAACTGGTGCAGGCCCTCGGCCTATCGTTCAGCGTTTCGACCTTCGCGCTGGCGCTCGGGCTGCTCTGGCACGGCGCACTCGGCGGTGGCGAATTGAGCGCGTCGCTGCTGGCGCTGATCCCGGCGATGCTCGGCATGTGGCTTGGCCAATGGTTGCGTCAGCGCATCAGTGCGGCGCTGTTCAAGCGCGTGTTCTTTATCGGACTGGGCGCGCTCGGCGCCCATTTACTGATCAGCGGCTAGCCGACGATTCGCTGAGCATGTCGATCGGGCGAATATCGAAATCGCGTTCCAGGTATTCCATGCGTTTGGCGAAAAACTCTTTCATGTGCGGCAACGCCGAGTGCTCATCCAGATGCGCCTGGCTGGCCCAGATCTCGTAGAAGATAAACAGCGTCGGGTCCTGCTGGTCGCGCAGCATGTGGTACTCGATGCAACCGGGTTCGGCGCGACTCGGCTCGACATAGGCGCGAAACAGCGCTTCGAACTCGGCGGATTTTTCCGGGCGGGTCTTGGCGTGCAGGATAAAACCCTGGCGTTCACTCATCACAACTTCCTCGAAACAGAAAGTGCTGAATGCTACGGCAACAATTGGTTGTTGATTCGTGCGTTTTGATCAAATGTATTTTGCGCCGATGTGGCTGTTTCCGCGCGAGATCGATGGTTAATCTGCCGCCATTCCAATTCCTGTTTCAATCCAGCCTCAAAGGCTGCGCCGAGGTTTTTCGATGAAAAAAGTCCTGCTGCTCAATGGCGGTAAAAAATTCGCCCACTCCGATGGCCGCTACAACACCACCCTGCACGAAACGGCGCTGAGCGTGCTCGATCGCGGCGGTGTCGACGTCAAAACCACTTTCATTGATGAGGGCTACGACATTGCCGAAGAAGTGGCGAAATTCCTCTGGGCCGACGTGATCATTTATCAGATGCCGGGCTGGTGGATGGGCGCGCCGTGGACGGTGAAAAAGTACATCGACGAAGTGTTCACCGAAGGCCACGGCAGCCTCTACGCCAGTGACGGCCGCACCCGTTCCGATGCTTCGCAGAAGTACGGCAGTGGCGGTCTGATTCAGGGCAAGCAATACATGCTGTCGCTGACCTGGAATGCGCCGCAACAAGCCTTCGATGACCCGACGGATTTCTTCGAAGCCAAAGGCGTGGACGCGGTGTACTTCCCGTTCCACAAGGCCAACGAATTCCTTGGCATGACCGCGTTGCCGACCTTCCTCTGTGTCGACGTGATGAAGCGTCCGAACATCGACAATGATGTGGCGCGTTATGAGCAGCATCTGACCGAGGTGTTTGGCCTCAAGGCTTGAGGCTTTCAGGCTAATATCGGGGTCACAGCAAAAGATCGCAGCCTTCGGCAGCTCCTACAGGGGGAATGCATTCCAATGTAGGAGCTGCCGAAGGCTGCGATCTTGGCGATTTCAAAGAGGGAACCCGTGAAAGCCAGATCCGATGAGTTGCAGATTTTCGTCTGCGTGATCGAATGCGGTTCGATTTCCGCCGCCGCCGAACAGGTTGGGCAGACGCCATCGGCCGTCAGTCGCACGCTGTCGAAGCTTGAAGCCAAGCTCGACACCACGCTGATCAACCGCACCACGCGGCGCATGGACCTGACCGAGGAGGGCAAGTATTTCTTCGAACAGGCCAAACTGATTCTCGACCAGATGGATCAACTCGAAGAGCGCCTGTCCTCGCGCCAGCAAACCCCGTCCGGGCGCCTGCGCATCAACGCCGCCTCGCCGTTCATGCTCCACGCCATCGTTCCCTACATCGACGAATTCCGGCAGCTGTACCCGGACATCCAACTCGAACTCAACAGCAATGACCTGATCATTGACCTGTTGGAACAAAGCACCGACGTCGCCATCCGCATCGGCACCCTCGCCGATTCGACGCTGCATGCGCGTTCGCTCGGTTGCAGTCCGTTGATGATCGTCGCCAGCCCCGCCTATTTGAAGAAGCACGGTGCGCCCCGGCAGGTCGCAGACCTGAGTGAACACACGCTGCTCGGCTTCACCCACAACGAAGGCCTTAACCAATGGCCGCTGCGCTATGTGCACGGCGATCGCTGGCCGATCAACCCGGCGATCAGCGCTTCCAGCGGCGAGACCGTTCGCCATCTGGCGCTGGAAGGGCAGGGCATTGCCTGTCTGTCGCACTTCATGACCATCGACGACATCCGCACCGGACGCCTGAAAGTCCTGCTTGGTGAATTCAACAGCGGCTACCGTCAGCCGATCAACGCCGTGTACTACCGTAACTCGCAACTGGCGTTGCGCATCCAGTGCTTCCTCGACTTCATCCAGAGCAAACTCGCCGCCTACGCCAGCGCCGAATTCAAGGGCTGATTCGTGATCCCTGCGCAAGAGTGAATTGGCCAAGGGCGGGTTTTTCGCTGAGGTTCATCGGCCGATACTCGCTGCATTACTTATTCACGCAGGGAGTTACTCCATGAACGTATTCGTTACCGGCGCTGCCGGTTTTATCGGCGGTTCCATCGCCACCGGCCTGGTGCAGGCCGGGCATAAAGTTACGGGTCTGGTGCGCAGCGCGGAGCAGGCTGATGAGTTGAAAGCATTGGGCATGCATGCGGTGATCGGCACTCTTGATGACAGCCAGTTGCTGGCGGAACAGGCGCGTGCTGCCGATGCGGTGATCAACGCTGCCAGCAGCGATCATCGCGGCGCAGTGGACGCGTTGCTCGGTGCTTTGCGTGGCTCGAACAAGGTCTTTTTGCACACCAGCGGTTCGAGCATCGTCGGCGATGCCTCCGGCGGCAAATCCAGTGATGTCATCTATTACGAAGACAATTTGCCTGAACCGACCGTCGATAAGGCGGCGCGCGTGGCCATCGACGATCGGGTGCTTGCGGCGGCCAAGGATGGCGTGAATTCGGCGGTGATCTGCAACACGCTGATCTACGGTCACAGCCTGGGCGTCAAACGCGACAGCGTGCAACTGCCGCGACTGCTGAAACAGGCGCGCAAAAGCGGCGTCGTTCGCCACGTCGGAACAGGGCAGAACATCTGGTCCAACGTGCACATCGAAGATGTCGTCGCCCTGTATCAGCTGGCGCTGACCAGAAATGTGCCGGGCACTTTCTACTTTGTCGAGAGCGGTGAAGCCTCGTTCATCGACATGACCACCGCCATGGCTGAAGCCCTCGACCTGGGCAAACCGCAAGACTGGCCATTGCAAGACGCCGAAGCCGAATGGGGCTATGAAATGGCCAACTACGGCCTCGGCTCCAACAGCCGCGTACGCGGCAAACACGCCCGCGACCTGCTGGGCTGGACGCCGAAGCGCACGTCGGTGGTTGAATGGATTCGTAACGAAATGGTGTGAGTCCAGCGCGCACCGAGTGAAGCCATTCGCGAGCAGGCTCGCTCCCACAGGTTGGTTGCGATGTAGCTGAAGGCATGCGATCAAAACTGTGGGAGCTGGCTTGCCAGCGATAGCGGTGGGTCAGGCAATGAAGATGTTGACTGCGAAGCCGCCTTCGCGAGCAGGCTCGCTCCCACAGGTCGACGGCGTTCTGCCTGGAGAAACTCGATCAAAAAACTGTGGGAGCTGGCTTGCCAGCGATAGCGGTGGATCAGTCGCCACCCATGTTGAACGTGGCGCCGTGATCGCTGGCAAGCCAGCTCCCACATGGATTTTGTGGGGGAGAAAGCCATGAAAATCCCGCCCTCCGATTTTCATTAATCACGACACGGCATACCCACCAGCGACACCTCTTGTCTCTCCACGAAAATTACTTTCATGCGGTTTGAAATCTATATCTCGAAATGATTTATGAGTTTCACAACCCATTCGAACGTGACCCTTTCGAGGAGTACCGCATGACGCCTTCCTTCGGCTATTGGCTGCTGGTCTATGCCGCCGTTGCCATCATTGCGCTGATCGTGTTGATCGCCCGTTACCGGCTCAATCCGTTCATTGTCATCACTCTGATTTCCCTGGGCCTGGCGCTGGTGGCCGGGATGCCGCCGTCGGCTGTGGTCGGCGCGTATGAGGCGGGTGTCGGCAAGACGCTGGGGCATATTGCGCTGGTGGTGGCGTTGGGGACGATGCTCGGCAAGATGATGGCCGAGTCTGGTGGGGCCGAGCAGATGGCGCGCACGCTGATCGAAAGGTTCGGCGAGAAGAACGCGCATTGGGCGATGGTCTGCATCGCATTTCTGGTCGGTTTGCCGCTGTTCTTTGAAGTCGGTTTCGTCTTGCTGGTGCCAATCGCTTTCACCGTCGCGCGCCGGGTTGGCGTGTCGATTCTGATGGTCGGTCTGCCTATGGTGGCCGGCCTCTCGGTAGTGCACGCACTGGTTCCGCCGCACCCGGCGGCGATGCTCGCGGTGCAGGCCTATCAGGCGTCGGTCGGGCAGACGTTGCTGTACGCCATCGCGATCGGCATTCCGACCGCAATCATCGCCGGCCCGCTGTACGCAAAATTCATCGTGCCGCGCATTCAATTGCCGGCGGACAACCCGCTGGAAAAGCAATTTCTCGAGCGTGAACCGCGCGACAAACTGCCGGGTTTCGCCATCACCATGGCGACCATTCTGCTGCCGGTGGTGCTGATGCTGATCGGCGGCTGGGCCAACCTGATTTCCACTCCCGGCAGCGCGTTCAACCAGTTCCTCCTGTTCATCGGCAATTCGGTGATCGCGCTGTTGCTGGCGACCTTGCTGAGCTTCTGGACGCTAGGGATTGCCCAAGGTTTCAACCGCGAATCGATCCTCAAGTTCACCAACGAATGCCTCGCGCCCACCGCCAGCATTACCTTGCTGGTCGGCGCGGGCGGCGGCTTGAACCGGATTCTGGTGGATGCCGGCGTCACCGATCAGATCGTCGGCCTCGCCCATGAATTTCATCTGTCGCCGCTGATCATGGGCTGGTTGTTCGCCGCGCTGATGCGCGTTGCCACTGGCTCGGCGACGGTGGCGATGACCACCGCATCAGGCGTTGTCGCGCCGGTGGCCATCGGTCTGGGTTATTCACATCCTGAGCTTTTAGTGCTGGCGACCGGCGCGGGCTCGGTTATCTTTTCCCACGTCAACGACGGCGGCTTCTGGTTGATCAAGGAATACTTCAACATGACGGTCGCGCAGACGTTCAAGACCTGGACCGTGCTCGAGACGCTGATTTCGCTGGTCGCTTTCGCGCTGACCGTTGGCCTTTCCTACCTGCTGTAACCGGAGCCCGCCGCCCATGGACATCCTCTACCAGATCCGCGCCCGCCAGGATTCCTTCAGCGCCGGCGAGGGGCGCATTGCGCGGTTGATGCTCGACGATGTCGGCTTTGCCGCCAGCGCCAGCCTCGAAGACCTCGCGCAACGCGCCGAAGTCAGCACCGCCACGCTGTCGCGTTTTGCCCGCACGGTCGGCTGCCGTGACCTGCGTGATCTGCGTCTGCAACTGGCCCAGGCCAGCGGCGTTGGCAGCCGGTTTCTCGATCCGGCGGGCACGCCTGAGCAGTCGGCGTTTTACGGGCAGATTGTCGGCGACATCGAAACCACGCTGCGCCAGCATCTGGCCGGTTTCGACGAATCGCGCTTCGCCGACGCAGTGAAATTGCTCAGCCAGGCGCGAATGATTCACGCGTTCGGCATGGGCGGTTGCTCGACCCTGTGCAGCGATGAATTGCAGGTGCGCCTGGTGCGCCTCGGCTACCCGATTGCGGTGTGTCATGACGCGGTGATGATGCGCGTCACCGCCGCCAGTTTGAACGCCGAGCAAGTGCTGATCGTCTGCTCGCTGACCGGCATCACCCCGGAGCTTCTGGAAACCGTGGAGCTGGCGCGCAACTACGGCGCACGCATTCTCGCCATCACTCGCGGCGATTCACCGCTGGCCGAACTGGCCGACGTCGTGCTGCCGCTGCAAGGCGCGGAAACCTCGTTCATCTACAAACCGACGGCGGCGCGCTACGGCATGCTGTTGGCCATCGACGTGCTCGCCACCGAGCTGGCGCTGGCCAGCCCTGAAGACAATCAAGAACGTCTGCGGCGAATCAAACTCGCCCTCGACGAATACCGTGGCGGCGACGATCACCTGCCGCTGGGAGACTGACATGCAGTACGACACCCTGATCCGCAACGCTTTGCTCATCGACGGCAGCAACACGCCGGGCTACCGCGCAGACGTGGCGATTCTTAATGGCCGCATCGAGCGCATCGGCGAACTGCCTGACGCCCGCGCCGCCGAAGAAATCGATGCGGCCGGCCGGGTGCTGGCACCGGGTTTCATCGACGTGCACACCCACGACGACACCGTGGTCATCCGCCAACCCGAGATGCTGCCCAAGCTCAGCCAAGGCGTGACCACGGTGATTGTCGGCAATTGCGGCATCAGCGCTTCGCCGGTCACTTTGAAGGGCAATCCACCCGATCCGATGAACCTGCTCGGCAGCGCAGCGGCGTTCGTTTATCCGCGTTTCAGTGACTACCGCGCCGCCGTCGAAGCGGCCAACCCCACGTTGAACGTCGCCGCACTGGTCGGCCACACGGCGCTGCGCAGCAATCACCTCGACGACTTGTTCCGCACCGCGACGCCCGACGAAATCACCGCCATGCGTGAGCAGTTGCGCGACAGCCTGAAGGCTGGCGCGTTGGGTTTATCCACAGGTCTGGCCTACGCCAGCGCCTTCAACGCGTCCACTGATGAAGTCATGCAACTGACCGAAGAACTGACGGCGTTCGGCGCGGTGTACACCACCCATTTGCGCAGCGAATTCGCCCCGGTGTTGGAGGCGATGAACGAAGCCTTTCAGATCGGCCTCCACGCGCAATCGCCGGTGATCATTTCCCACCTCAAATGCGCCGGCGTGGGTAATTGGGGACGCAGTCCGCAATTGCTCGCAGCGCTGGAAGAGGCAGCGAAAACCCATCCGGTCGGCTGCGATTGCTACCCGTACGCGGCGAGTTCCTCGACGCTGGATTTGAAGCAGGTCACCGATGCCCACCGCATCACCATCACCTGGTCGACGCCGCATCCGGAAGTCAGCGGGCGCGACCTGATCGACATCGCTGGCGAATGGAACCTGTCGCTGGAAGAAACCGCGAAACGTCTGCAACCGGCCGGCGCGGTGTACTACGGCATGGACGAGGCCGATGTCAGAAGAATCCTCGCCCATCCGCTTTCGATGGTCGGCTCTGACGGACTGCCCGAAGACCCGTTCCCGCATCCGCGCCTGTGGGGCGCTTTCCCACGGGTACTGGGCCATTTCAGTCGCGACGTCGGCCTGTTTCCCCTGCACACCGCCGTGCACAAGATGACCGGCCTGTCGGCGGCGCGTTTTGGCTTGCAGGAAAGGGGCGAGATTCGTGAAGGACATTGGGCGGATCTGGTGTTGTTCGATCCGGCGACCGTGCGCGACGTAGCCGATTTCAACGATCCGCAGCGGGCGGCGCAGGGGATCGACGGGGTTTGGGTCAACGGCGTGTTGAGTTATCGCGACGGGCAGGCGAATGGGGGCAGGGCTGGGCGGTTTCTGGCACGTGAAGGTGATTTGCGCGATGGGTTTCGTTGATTCGAATGACGCCAAAAGATCGCAGCCTTCGGCAGCTCCTACAGAGATCGCATTCCAATGTAGGAGCTGCCGAAGGCTGCGATCTTTTGATCTAGGTCTCGTAGTGGCACTGTGCGATTAAAGAAAGCGATCAATGAGCCGAACTCCTGACATCCACCCCGTCTACACTGCGGGGCCATTCAGTCAGGGAGCACCCCATGAGCTTCGGCAAAACCACCCCGATCCTGCGGATCTTCGATGAGGCCAAGGCTGTCGAGTTTTACGTGGATTTTCTCGGTTTCAAGATCGACTGGCAGCATCGCTTCGAGGCGAATTTTCCGCTGTATCTGCAGGTGTCGCGGGGCGAGTGTGTGCTGCATCTGTCCGAGCATCACGGCGATGCCTGCCCCGGTTCGGCGTTGCGTATCGAGACTGATGAGCTGGAGGCATTTCAGCAGCAACTGATGGCCAAGGACTACACGTTCTCGCATCCGCAGATTCAGGCAATGCCGTGGGGCAGTCAGGACATGACCATTGCTGATCCGTTTGGCAATCGGTTGGTGTTTACCAATGCGATCAGTCTTTGACTTGAACGCCTAGCGCGACCTGACCTCCTGGGGTTGCCCGCAGGCATCAGTAACTTGCGGGCGCTCACCTCACTCCGTCGGCACCAACCGATCCAGCACCCGATTCACTGCCATCTCCGCGACCATCACAATCTGCGCAATGCCCTGCAACGTCTTGCGCTGCGAGCCGTTCACCAGCCCCGCCTGATCGTTGAGCATCACCGTCGCCGACCCCAAAGTTTCGCAGGCGTCGGCCAGCAGCGATTCGTTGTCGGCCTCGGGATTGGCCATGTACAGCGTGTTGGGTTTGTAGGGCGGGGCCATGAATTCGGCGCTGGATGGGCCGAGGTAATGGTCGAGGGCGCGGTCGGCGGCTTCGTGGAATTTCGAATCGGCGGATTCGTAGGGAGATGCCGGGTCGGTGGTTGGCGGGTTTGGGGTTACTTTGAACATGAATGCTTGCCTCTTATGAAGCTGCATCCGTTTCGCCGCTAAGCAAAGGGAGGCAGCTGTGCGCAAGTTAGCGGACCGGTAAGCATTCAACCCGGTGCATCCGAAGATGCCATGCGCACAGCCACCATCGAGTGCAGGCGTGAGCCTGACTGGATTGGACTTGTACAACCGGAATGCTGTCCGAGCCGCTAAGCTCGATCACTGAGAAATCAGTGACCGAATCAAGTTACCGGCAGGCCCCAAGGCGCACAAGCCGGCGGATTCTGGCGCAGGCGTAGGCAGCGGCGCAAGGAATTGTGGGTGGTTTCGCTGAATGCCGTGTCGCTTTAAACAGTTGTGCCAAGACGTGTTTAATCGGTGTGGCGAATGACGCCTTCGCGAGCAGGCTCGCTCCCACAAGGGGTCTGCGGTGAACTCGGAAATGCAGACAACCGAGAACTACTGTGGGAGCGAGCCTGCTCGCGAAGAGGCCATCAGCATCACCGCCGATTCCGCAACCGAAACTCCCCCGGTGGCATCCCGCGCCAGCTCTTGAAGGTGCGATGAAACGAGCGCGGTTCGGTGAAGCCCAGATACTGCGCAATGTCCTGAATCGGCAACGTGCTGTTGAGCAAATAGTGCTCCGCCAACTCCTGACGCAGCTCATCGAGAATCTGCTGATACGACGTCCCAGCCTGCTGCAACTGCCGCTGCAACGTGCGCACCGAGACGCTGAGCTGTTCGGCCACTTGCTCCTTGCGCGGCAAGCCCTCCTTGAGCAAACCGCGCAGGATGTTCTTCACCTGTTGCGCCAGCGACGCATCTTCCAGCGTCGCCAGCAAACCCATCGCGTGTTCTTCCAGCGTTCGCAGCAATTGCGCATCGGCCTGGCGCAGCGGCAGCTGCAAATAAGCCAGCGGCACCACTAGCGCCGAATACGCCTGATCGAACCGCACCGGGCAACCGAAAAACGCCTCGTACTCGGCCTGCGTCACCTCGTCCGGCCGCGCATGCTCCAGCCATACGCAGGCCGGCGACAGCTGCGTGTCGGCGATCCAGCGCGCGTAGTGCAGCCACGAACCGAGCACGTTTTCCACCAGATGTCGACGAATCCGTGGCCGCTGGTAACGGCAGGCCCAGATCAGATGCACGTGCTCGCCCTGCACCTCGGCGCGGCTGACGCCCATATCGCCGACGAGTTTTTCAAACGGCATGATCCGGCTCATCGCATCGCCCAACGTAGCGCAATTCATGGTGATGTAACCGAGCACGCTCCACGAGTTGGGCAGGACGAAATTCGCTGCATGCAGCCCGAACAACCCATCGCCCGAGTGCTCGCAGAAATAATCCAGCAAGCGCTCGTGAACCTCACCCGGCAGGCGCAAGGTGTTGTCGCTCAACTGCTGCGCCTGCAACCCGGCCGCCGCCAACGCAGGCTCGATGGCCATGCCCAACTGTTCGGCATGACGCAGGTATTTGAGCAACGGCGGAACGGAGGTGAAGCCGAGCGATGGCATGGTCGCGGTCCTTTGATCGACGGCGCGTGAGCGAATGAATGCCGCAAGGTAAGTGGATTGCCCGGCGAAAGTAAATGCCCGGACGTTTGGCGCCATTGGCTACAGGATCTGGCCGGATGCGACCGTGACAGATCTCCAGCGCTGACTAGTATGCAAGCTTGATCCGACGGCAGAAAAAGGACACACGCATGCGACGCTGGAACGGTTGGGGAGAGGCAGGCACGGTGGTCGAACTGCCGGCCCAGGGCACGACATTTCTCCACGAACGCTTGGGCGCTGGCCGGGCATTGCCCGATGCGACCTTGGCGGCAGCGTTGGCGCAAGTGCCGACCTCGCGCTTGGTGCCGCACCGCTTGTACAGCGTCGACACTCACGATCGCCTGCTGCACGCGCGCGGCCAGAGCCTGCCGGATTGGTTGGCGTTGCGCGAAGGCGCGTTGGGTACGTATCCCGATGCTGTGGCGTTTCCCGAAAGCGCCGAGCAGATCCGCCAATTGCTGGCGCTCGCCCATGATCAGGACCTGTGCCTGATTCCCTACGGCGGCGGCACATCGGTGGCGGGGCACATCAACCCGCCAAACTCCGCACGCCCGGTGCTGACGGTGTCGCTGGCGCGGATGAATCGCCTGACCGACCTCGACGAACACAGCCTGCTGGCGACATTCGGCCCCGGCGCCAGCGGGCCGCAAGTGGAAAGCCAATTGCGCGCGCGCGGCTACACGCTGGGGCATTTTCCGCAGTCGTGGGAGCTGTCGACGCTGGGCGGTTGGGTGGCCAGTCGCTCCAGCGGCCAGCAGTCGTTGCGCTACGGGCGGATCGAGCAATTGTTTGCCGGTGGCACCCTGGAAACCTTCGCCGGGCCTCTGCAGATTCCGACGTTTCCGGCGTCGGCGGCTGGACCGGATCTGCGTGAAATGGTGCTCGGTTGCGAGGGCCGTTTCGGGATCATTTCCGAGGTCAAGGTGCGGGTCAGTGCGTTGCCGGCGGACGAACGTTTCTACGGTGTGTTCCTGCCCGACTGTCCGCAGGCGTTGCAAGCGATCCGCCAACTGGCGCAGGCGCGTGTACCGCTGTCGATGCTGCGTCTGTCCAACGCGGTGGAAACCGAAACGCAACTGGCGCTGGCCGGCCATCCGCAACAGATCGCCTGGCTGGAAAAGTACCTCAAGCTGCGCGGTGCCGGCGACGGCAAATGTCTGTTGACCTTCGGTGTGACCGGCAATCGCCAGCAAAACGCACTGTCACTGAAACACGCGCGCCAACATCTGAAAGCCTTCGGCGGCGTGTTCACCGGCACCCTGCTGGGGAAGAAGTGGGCGCAGAACCGCTTCCGTTTTCCCTACCTGCGCGAGAACCTGTGGAACGCTGGTTACGTGGTCGACACCCTCGAAACGGCCACCGACTGGAGCAACGTCGACCACTTGCTCAGCCTGATCGAAAACAGCCTGCGCGACGCGTTGGCCGCCGAGGGCGAACGCGTGCATGTCTTCACTCATCTCTCGCACGTTTACGGCGAAGGCTCGAGCATTTACACCACTTACGTGTTTCGCCCGGCAGCGGACTATGCGGCGACGCTGGCGCGCTGGCGGATGCTCAAACACGCGGCCAGCCAGACCATCGTCGACAACCACGGCACCATCAGCCATCAGCATGGCGTCGGCAAGGATCACGCACCGTATCTGCTGCGCGAAAAAGGCCCGCTGGCGATGCAGACGTTGCAGGCGCTGAGCGAACATTTCGACCCGGAAGGGCGCCTCAACCCGGGCACGCTTTTGCCAGAGTCGCGGCCATGACGGCGGAATGGAACGCGCAGTGGCGCGAGCAGATTCTGCCGACGCTGGCGGATGACACCTGGGACCTGATCGTCATCGGCGGCGGCATCAGCGGCGCCGGGATCGTCCGCGAAGCCGCGCGCCGGGGCTGGCGCTGTCTGCTGCTGGAGCAGCGCGATTTTGCCTGGGGTACCTCCAGCCGATCATCGAAAATGGTCCACGGCGGTTTGCGTTACATCGCCAAGGGCCAGTGGCGCCTGACCCGCGATTCGGTGCGCGAGCGCCAGCGCCTGCTCGACGAGGCGCCGGGGCTGGTCGAGCCGATGAGTTTCATGATGCCGCACTATCGCGGCGGCTTTCCCGGGCCGCGCGTGATGGGCGGCTTGCTCTCGGTTTACGACGCGCTGGCGGGGCGGCGCAACCATCGTTTTCATGACGCCCAGCAACTGCGTTTTCTCGCGCCGGGGGTGAAGGAAAACGGCCTGCTCGGCGGCAGCTGTTTTGTCGATGCGCTGACCGATGACGCGCGACTGGTGATGCGCGTACTGCGCGAGGCCCGGGCTGACGGCGCGGTGATTGTCAGCGGTGTGCGGGTCACGCAACTGCTGCGTGAAGGCGGGCGCGTGTGCGGGGTTCAGATCGAAGATGGCGAGGGGGGCGCGACGCTGCAATTGCGCTCCGCTGTGTTGGCCGTGGCCACGGGCGCATGGGCTGAGCGTCTCCGTCCCGCTGACGCTGCGAAGCAATTGCGCCCGTTGCGCGGTAGTCATCTGTTGCTGCCGGGCTGGCGTTTGCCAGTGGCGCAGGCGTTCACTTTTCTGCATCAGCGCGACCGGCGCCCGGTGTTCGTGTTTCCGTGGGAAGGCGCGACGGTGGTCGGCACCACGGACCTCGATCACCGCGAAGACCTCGACCACAGCGCGCGCATTTCCAGCGACGAACTCGACTATCTGCTCGCCGCGTGCCAGCAGCAATTTCCCCGTGCCGAAGTGGGCGTCGACGACGTGCTGTCGACCTGGTCAGGCGTGCGTCCGGTGGTCGGCAGCGCGGCGGGTGCGCAGCAGGGCAAACCATCGAACGAAACCCGCGAACATGTGCTGTGGCAGGAGCCCGGTTGTGTGACGTTGGCCGGCGGCAAACTGACCACATTTCGCCCGCAAGCGATCGAAGTGCTCAAGGCGTGTGCGGTGATGCTCGGGCGTTCTTTTGTCGATGACGGCGCGCCGGTGTTCGCCGCTGTGCCGCCGCTGACAATCGCGGGACTGAGCGGCAGTCAGTGGCAACGCTTGGCCGGACGTCACGGTCGAGACCTGCCGAGGCTGGCGCAATTGCTCGGCGAACTCGGTCTGGAAACGGTTGGCGCCAGCGATACGTTGTGGGCAGAATTGGCGTTCGCCTGCGAGGCGGAAATGATTCTGCACCTGGATGATTTGCTGCTGCGCCGCAGCCGTTTGGGCCTGTTGCTGCCGCGCGGTGGCGAGGACTATCTGCCCGCGATTCGCACGCTCTGCCAGCCACGATTGGCCTGGGGCGATGAACGCTGGCAAGCGGAAATCCAGCGCTACCGTTTGCTGTGGCTGCGCGATCACGGCTTGCCGGAGATCACGCCATGAAATACCTATTGGCGATCGACAACGGCACCCAGAGCGTGCGCGCATTGCTCTTCGATCTGCAGGGCAATCTGCTCGGCAAAGGCAAAGTCGATCTGCAGGCGTACTACTCGACGCAACCCGGTTGGGCCGAGCAGGATCCGGAGTATTACTGGGCGAAGCTTGGCGAGGCGTGTCAGCAACTCTGGCAGCAGACTGGCATCGACCGTGCGCAGATTGCCGGCGTGTCCCTGACCACCCAGCGCGGCACCGTGATCAACGTGGACGCCGAGGGCAAACCGCTGCGCGCAGCGATTGTCTGGCTCGATCAACGTCAGGCTGAGGTCGAGGGCGGCATCAAAGGGCGGTGGGGCTGGCTGTTCAAAATGGTCGGTGCCCAAGCCACGGTGGATTATTTCCGCGCCCAGGCCGAGGCCAACTGGATCGCTCGGCATCAGCCCGGAGTGTGGGCGGCGACCGACAAGTATTTACTGCTTTCAGGCTTCCTCACCCATCGCTTGTGCGGGCGCTTCGTCGACTCCATCGGCTGTTGCGTCGGCTATCTGCCCTTCGACTTCAAACGGCTGAAATGGGCGGCACCGCGCGACTGGAAATGGCAGGCACTGGCGGTACGTCCGCAGCAGTTGCCGACCCTGCACAAACCGGGCGAAACCCTCGGCTGCATCACGGCCGAAGCCGCGCGCCACACCGGCATTCCCGAAGGCCTGCCGCTGATTGCCGCTGGCGCCGACAAGGCGTGCGAAGTGATCGGTTCCGGCGTGGTCGATGCGCGCACCGTGTGCCTGTCCTACGGCACCACCGCGACCATCACCAGCACCCGCTCGCGCTACCTGGAAATCGTCCCGCTGATCCCGCCATACCCCTCGGCCGTGCCCGATCAGTACAACTGCGAAGTGATGATCTATCGCGGCTACTGGATGGTCAGCTGGTTCAAGAACGAATTCGGCCTGCGCGAAATGCAGCAGGCAAAAGAGCAGGGCATTGAACCGGAGCAACTGTTCGACGCACTGGTCGACGCGGTGCCGCCGGGCTCGATGGGTTTGATGCTGCAACCCTACTGGTCACCGGGCATCCGCGAACCGGGCGTGGAAGCCAAGGGCGCGATGATCGGCTTCGGCGACGTACACACCCGCGCGCACATCTACCGGGCGATTCTCGAAGGCCTGGCCTACGCGCTGCGCCAGGGCATGGAGAGCATCGAGCGACGCTCAAAAGTCTCGATCAAACGCCTGCGCGTCGCCGGCGGCGGCTCACAAAGTGACGCCGCCATGCAACTGACCGCCAACATCTTCGGCCTACCGGCAGAGCGCCCGCATGTGTATGAAGCGTCGGGATTGGGGGCGGCGATTTGCTGTGCGGTGGGGTTGGGAATGCACAGGGATTTTCCATCGGCCATAGCGGCGATGACTCGGGTTGGAGCGGTTTTTACACCGCAGCCTGAGGCGCAGAAGGTTTATGAGCAGTTGTACAGAGAGGTGTATTTGCGCATGTACCGGCAGCTCAAACCGCTGTATCAAAGCATCCGCAAAATCACCGGGTATCCCGAATAGTACTGACACCCAAGACCCCCGTGGGAGCGAGCCTGCTCGCGAAGGCGGAGTGGCAGTCAATGATCGTTTGAATGGTCCACCGCTTTCGCGAGCAAGCCCGCTCCCACGGGGGTATTGCGGAGTGCCGGTGCCGACGGTGCCGTTCGGCTAAGCCTCACTCCTTTCAGACCTGAATATGCTAGCCTGCAATCAATGATTTCATTGATTGCAGGAGGGCGACATGGCCAGCATCACCATTCGAAACCTTGACGAGAAGCTCAAGGAGCAGTTGCGCATTACCGCTGCACACAATGGACATTCCATGGAAGAAGAGGCTCGGCTGATTCTGGGCCGAGCGCTCACCAGGGTTGATCGTGCCGGAGGGCTCGGCAGTCGGATCCACCAGCGTTTCAGCGCCGAGGGCGGAGCCGAGCTCGATCTGCCTGCGCGTGCAGAAAAACCGCCCGGGGTGGACTTTTCTGAATGATAGTGCTCGATACCAACGTTCTATCCGAATTCATGCGTATCGAACCCGAGGCTCAAGTGTTGGCTTGGGTGGATGCGCAACCGGCCATGGACCTCGCCATCAGCGCAATCACCGTGGCGGAGATACTGCACGGCATCGCTCGATTACCTTCCGGCAAGCGCAAACAAAAACTCCAGGCCCACGCTTTGGCAATGTTTGAAGAGGATTTTGCCGGGCGGATTTTGCCATTCGATGCCCACGCAGCCGTCGAGTACGCGACGCTGGTAGCCGATGCAGAGGCGAAGGGGCGGGGGATTGCAATGGCCGATGCGCAAATCGCAGCGATCTGCCGAGGTCGTGGAGCCGCGATTGCTACGCGCAATGTCCGGGATTTCGAGTTTTCCGGGATTGAAGTGATCAATCCGTGGCAGGTCTGAAAATCTGCTCTGTCATTTAAACCGCATTCGCGAGCAGGCTCGCTCCCACAGGAATTATGCGACGGGATCAAAATCCAGCGTGGCACACAAATCCAATGTGGGAGCGAGCCTGCTCGCGAAGGCGCAGCGTCAGGCAATGTTGATTTGACTGACCCACCGCCATCGCGGGCAAGCCCGCTCCCACAGGGGTATTGCGGTGTGCTCAAAATCCAGTGAGCCACACAAATCCAATGTGGGAGCGAGCCTGCTCGCGAAGGCGCAGTGTCAGGCAACTTTGATTTGATTGACCCACCGCCATCGCGGGCAAGCCCGCTCCCACAAGGGATCTGCGGTGTGCTCAAATCCTGTGACCCACACAAATCCAAATGTGGGAGCGAGCCTGCTCGCGAAGACGGAGTGTCAGGCACTGTTGATTTGGCTGATCCACCGCCTTCGCGGGCAAGCCCGCTCCCACAAGGGATCCGCGGTGTGCTCAAATCCTGTGACCCACACACATCCAAATGTGGGAGCGAGCCTGCTCGCGAATACGGAGTGTCAGACACTGTTGATTTGACTGACCCACCGCCATCGCGGGCAAGCCCGCTCCCACAGTTATCGGGGTGAACACATCAACAGTGGTCGACCACGAAAACCTGTGGGAGCGGGCTTGCCCGCGATTCGATTTCAGCCTCAGCGCAAAACCAAAATCAAACGCGGAAGTGGCTGACCATCTGCTGCAACTGACCACCCAACCGCGCAAGCTCAACACTCGACGCTGCCGTCTCATCACTCGCCGCTGCGGTCTGCTCGGACACGTCGCGGACGTTGATGATGCTGCGACTGATCTCTTCTGCCACGGCGCTTTGCTGCTCAGCAGCGGCGGCGATCTGCTGGTTCATCGACTGGATGTTCGACACCGTGCGGGTGATGTTTTCCAGCGAGGCGCCGGCCTTGCGCGTCAGGGCGACGCTGCTGTCGGTCAGCGCGCGGCTGTTGTTCATCACCGCCGAAACCTGCTGGGTGCCGTTCTGCAGCCCGGCGACCAGACCTTCGATTTCCTCGGTGGATTTCTGCGTGCGTTGAGCCAAACCGCGCACCTCATCCGCAACCACGGCAAACCCACGCCCGGCTTCACCGGCACGTGCCGCTTCAATCGCGGCGTTGAGTGCGAGCAGGTTGGTCTGTTCGGCAACTGCCTTGATCACGTCCATGACGCTACCAATCTTGTCGCTTTCCTGTTGCAGCACGCTCATCGCTTCGGTCGAGCGCACCACTTCGCTGGCCAGACGCTCGATCTGCGCGATGGCCTCATTCACAACCTTGTCGCCTTCACGGGCCTCACCATCCGCAGCGGCAGCGGCTTGCGACGCTTCCTCAGCATTGCGCGCAACTTCCTGCACCGTGGCAGTCATTTCGTGCATGGCCGTGGCGACCTGATCGGTCTCGACTTTCTGGCTGTTCACGCCGGCGCTGGTCTGTTCGGTTACAGCTGACAACTCTTCGGCGGCGCTGGCGATCTGAGTGACGCCGTCGCGGATGCCACTGATCAAATCACGCAGGGTCACGCCCATGCGCGCGATGCCTTGCTGCAACACGCCGAGTTCGTCGCGACGGGTAACGGTGACGTTCTGAGTCAGGTCGCCGCTGGCAATACGCTCGACCACGGCCAGGGTTTCCTGCAACGGGCGGGTAATCTGACGGGTGATGATTACCGCAGCAATCACGCCAACCAGCAGCGCCAGCAACGTGCTGATCAACTGGAAGGTGCGCGCCTGGGCACTTTCAGCATCACGGCGATCAAGCTGGATCTGGTACAGCTGCTCGCTCAGGGCGACGATAGTGGTGCCCTGATCAGTCATTTCCTTACGCGCCTGCACCGCATCGGTGTTGGCGTTCTTGTACGCCATCAACGCGCTGCGATAGCTGCTCAGCGCAGTTTCCAATTGGCGCAGGGCATCCTGCTGAGTCGCGGCAAATTGTGTGTTCAGTGGCTTGAGACTGGCGATGGCCGCGTCGATCTGGCCGACTGCTTTCTGCTCGGTCTCGGCGTTGCTGGTCGCGGTGTAACCACGCACTTCATAGCGCGCGAGGATGAACGCTTCCTTGGCCGCAGTAACCGCCTGGAACTGCTCGAAACGCTGATCGCTCATCTCCATCTGCTGCACGCGCTGGCTGATCGATTCGATCAGGTTGTACGCAGTCTGGGCATTGACGCTCATGGTGTCGCGCGCGCTGTTGCCGGTGCGATAGGCGTTGCGCATTTTGTTCAGCGAGGTCTGGTATTCAGCGATGGTCGCGGCCTGCTGCTTGAGCAGTTTGACGTTCTCCGGACTCTTGAATTTGCTGATCAGCGCCTGCTGCTGCGCGGCGAAGCTTTCCAGGGTGGTCTGCACATTCTGCGCAGCGGTTTCGTCGCCATTGGTCAGCATGTATTGCAAGCGCACCACGCGCAGTTTGGTCAGGCCCGCGTTGAGCTGGGTGATGTCGCTCATCCAGTTGCTGCGGTCGATCAGGCCACCGAGGCTGGTCCAGCCGGTCAGCGCCAGAATGCAGGTCAGGGCCAGCACCAGGCCGAAGCCCAGGCCGAGTTTCATGTTCACGCTGATGTTACCGAACCAGCTATTCATGCAAATCCTCCAGAAACGTTGGGTTTCTTGGTCGTCAGTTAAGCTGGAAGATTGTTGTTCTTTTGAGCCAGCAGGGGTGTTAGCAGGTCTGTATCGGCCGCAAACCCGAGAGCTGAAAGGATTTTTGTCTGACAGTCCACGAAGCAACGAATCCCAAGGACTTTTTCACATGGGTTTCACTGACTGCCCACGCGCGCCTCTGTAGTTTCGCCGCATCGAATGACCTGTGATGCAGAGTGGC
The DNA here is from genome assembly GCF_058245595.1 of Pseudomonas sp. UF-293. NCBI lineage: Bacteria > Pseudomonadati > Pseudomonadota > Gammaproteobacteria > Pseudomonadales > Pseudomonadaceae > Pseudomonas > Pseudomonas sp. UF-293. The sequence continues at coordinate 36,353 of NZ_JBSICA010000013.1, forward strand.
GAGGCGGTTTTTGTGGAATTGAGACTGAGTCTGTTCGGCGTCAAACGCTCGATCGATCTGAGCGGTCTGGCGCGTTTTCGCGATGCATGGGTGGTGCTGGCGGCATCGATTTTAGTGATCCCGCTGACCCTGTGGTTGCTGGCGCCAAATGCCGTGCCGGACCTGGCCCACGGTAATCAGGCGGGTGCACAAGCTTTGGCGGCGGGGTGGGCCAAGGGCGACATGATCGTGCTGGTGCGCCACGTCGAACGTTGCGATCATTCCAAAGCTGCGTGCCTGAGCGGCAGTGACGGCATCACCGACCGCTCGCGCAGTGTCGCAGTGGCAGTCGGTGCTCGGTTCGAACAACTGGGCCTGACCGACGCCGACATCTATAACAGCCCGTCAATGCGCACCGTGCAGACGGCCGGCTATATGTTCAACCATGCCGCCAGTGGCGATGACTGGTTGATCAACTGCAGAGGCCGCATGTTGCAGGATGCCCTGGCGCACAAGGTCCCCGGGCGTAACCTGGTTCTGGTGACCCACAGCGAGTGCATGGCGCAGATCGAAAAAGACCTGAAAGTGCCAGCCTCGAACATGGGGTACGGCGCGTCCTTGTTCATATCCGTTGCCAGCCCGGCTGCACCGAAGATGCTCGGCTTCATTGAAGCCTCCGACTGGCGCACGGTGACTACCCGATGAAATCCCGTTTCTACGCTTACAACCTCGGCATTCCGCTGGTTTGTGCGGCAGTGGTGTTCCTGATGTTCGACATGAACAACATCGACATCGCCTTCAGCAATCTGCTATTCGACCCACTGAGCCAAACCTTCCCGATCGACAAAATCCACTTCTTCGAGAAACTTACCCACAAATGGGCGCGGATCATTCCGAACTGGACGGCGGAGATCGCGCTGATCGGCGCACTGCTGTCGCTGATCTGGCCAGGGATCAATCCGCACGAACGGCCACGACTCGGCGCCTTTCTGGAGCGCAGCAGAGTCGCACCAGTGCTGCGATTTGCCGCAGATCACCGTAGGGATTTTTTCTTTGTCGTGATCGCGTTTGCGCTCTGCACGGGCGTGATCCACTTCCTCAAATCCCACACCAGCGTCTACTGCCCGATCGAGACCACGTTGTACGGCGGGAAAATGCCGCACATCGAGTGGTACAGCAATTTCCAACTGTTCCACGAAGCCGGGAGTGGCCGTTGCTGGCCGGGCGGCCATGCGTCGGGTGGCTTCACCATGCTGGCGCTGTATTTCGTGGCGCGACGGCATCAGTGGCGTTTTTCCAATGCGATCTTGTGGGGCTCGCTGCTGCTGGGCTTGGTCTACGGCACCACCCGCGTCCTGCAGGGCTGGCACTACATGTCCCACACGTTCTGGGCCGGCATCTTCGTCTGGCTGACCTGTTTACTGACGGCATTGGCCTTCTACGGACGCGCACGATTGGATTTACCGGTGCGGGCCAAAAGCACGCAGAAAGCTTTCAACGCACAGCCTGAGGTATCGCTCTGAACGCGTTCAGAAAAACCTGGATTGAACGTCAACCCAGGCGCCGCGACCAGCGCTGATCCGGCGCCTCGAACCCCGGATTGACCAGCGCCGTCAGCACATGATCCTGCCAACGCCCGGCAATGTTCAGATACGCCTTCGCATACCCCTCACGCTCAAAACCCAACCGCTCAAGCAAACGCGCACTGCGCTCATTGCCGGGAATGTAATTGGCCATGATCCGATGCAGATTCTGCGTATCGAACATATAGCCAATCCCCGCTTGCAGCCCCTCCTGCATCAAACCCCGTCCCTGATGCGCCTCATCGATGTGATAACCCAGATAACACGCCTGAAACGCCCCACGAATAATCCCGCTGAAATTACACGCGCCGATCATCTGCTGACCGTCCGGCGACAGCAGCGCGAAATGCATGGCTAACCCGGCTTCGAAAGCACTGGCCTGGATCTCGAGGCGACGGCGGATGTTGGCGGTGGAGAAGTAGTCGGTGGTGCGGATGGGCGACCACGGCGCCAGGTGGCGGAGGTTGCGCTGGTAAAAAGCGCTTTCGAGCTCGGCCTGATCGGGGGAGAGGATCGCCAGGGTCAGGCGCGGGCAGGGCAGGGATAACAGTGGCATCGAGCGCTCCTTGGCGAGGGATCTGCTGGCAGAGTCGCGCATATGGTGGGGAGCGGCAAGATATGGAGAAGCCGAGGCGAAAAAAAGCCCGCTAGGAGCGCGGGCGAACCGTAGTTTCTTGAATGAGCAGGGGGATTTTATGGGATCGGTCGGGTGGACGTAGTGAAGAAAAGTTCATCTCGCTTCCGCCGACCGGGTCTATGTCCCGACAGTCGATCTTCAACGCACGATGAAAATATCAGCGCCCATACAGCACCGTATTCATCAACGCATTGACCTGATTTGGCATCGTGTGGATGAACCAGTCGAAAGCAAGACCCGAGGTAAGCAGATACGCGAGAACCAGCAGGATAGGCATGAAGATGATGTTTTTGCGCAGATTGGCGTACTTGCGGGTTTTTCTGGAAAGCCATGGTTCGTGAGTGCCGTTGTTATTGGCATGTGCGCCCGCAACGATGAAGTAGGTTGAAAAAAACATCATCCGAATGCTGGTATAGATAAACAGCATTACGCCTGTCAGGTGCAGCAGGAACCAGTGCATGTCTAGCAGGACGAAATATTTCTTTATTCCCGTCAGGCCCTGCTCATTGATGATCTGCTGGATGTACTGAAAGTTTTGCGGCGCCAGGGTAGGCATAAAAGCTTCGTCGGTGACATACGTCGCGGCCACGCAAAATGCCAAGCAAAACAACAGCGCAACGACCCACTTAATGCCCGCGAAGAAGCCCCGGTAAAGGCTATGCAAGGTTCCGCCAGCCCACAGGGAAATGGTGAATAGCGTGATCCAGGAAAGCAGGTTGAGTATCTCAGCCCGGAAAAACACATAAATCAGCCCGGCAATCACCATCATCATGCAGATGACTGGAGTCATATCCTGGCTTGTGCTGGCGGCGTTCACGCCCGGCGGTGGATTGACCACCGTGTTGAAGGTCAGGTTTACCGAATGGCCCGGCTGATTGGCGGATTGTGGAGAATCGCCTTTCAGTACCCGATCCAGAATGGCTCCCAGAATCAGGCCGAGGATGGTGAAGAACGTCGATATGTAGATATCGACTTCCTTGGATTGGATTGTTTCGATGAAGCTCATGTTTTATTGCCTTCCTTGTGCAGATTGAGTGTTTCACGTGCCGATCGGGTTTCTCTGCGAGGCATCCAGCCAGCTGCGGAATGGTAAGGGGATGGGTGTGGTTTGGCTATTTCCGCAAGCGTATTTGCTTCACAGCCAAGTGAGTTTTATCAAATTGGAGAAGGAGCCGAAGCTGGGCCGTTCACCTCCAAAAACCTGTAGCGTCGAATACGAACAGCGACGGCAGGCTTGAGCCAATGGAGAGCGAATGGCGCACATTGCCAAACCCCTGATGCGACAAAGCCCGCACTGGGCGGGCTTTGTCGTTGAGAGTTGGTGGGCCGGGGTAATCTGAAATAAGCCTGTAGAAAGCTGATTTTATTGACTAATAGTTGATGAGTCCAATTGCTTGGAATACCACTTGGAATGCTGCGTAATCTGGCTTCCCGTGGATGATGCTTGTTGAGCTCAGCCTCTATAAGGATTCTAGGTCGAAGTGTAGCCGACGGCGTTTGATAACTACTTTCATCCCTAAATTTAAGGTGCTTAGGAGCGACACCCAGTTGCGCTCAGGTATTTGGGCTGCAACTTCGGCTCAGCCGAGTGATTCGTCAAAGTAATCGCTGTCGAGCCTGGGCACCTTGTAAAGCTGCGAGCTGATGCCCACCTCGTGGTCGAGCATCAAATTGACCAGGCGTTTGCCGTCGACCAGCACCAGCCCCTCGACCGAGCGAGCGAAGTCAACGGCCTGGACGGTGTAGCCGGAAGTGGTGATGAACACACCGCGTGTGGCTTTCTGCCCGGCCAGGGCGCCATAAAACGCTTGCAGGTCGGGGCGGCCGACGGTGCTCTGCCAGCGCTTGGCCTGCACGTAGACCTTCTCCAGCCCCAGCGCGTCCAGCGAGATCACGCCGTCAATGCCGCCGTCGCCACTGCCGCCGACTTGTTGCAGCGCCTGACGGTTCGCGCCGTAGCCAAGGCTGTGCAGCACGTCGAGTACGATGTGCTCGAAGCGCGTCGGGCTCGCTTGCAGCAGGCTGTCCAGCAGGTCGCCCGCAACGCTAGTACGCAGTTCGAGTATGGCTTGGTTCAGCCGTTCCTGCGGGCTGCTAGTGGCGAGGTCGGTCTGGGCAATCGGCGTTGACGTGTCGTTGCTTTCATCCAGCGAGGCGGCGTCCGGCGCTGTCTTCAGCTTCACGCTCATGAAGTTCACAGCTAGATGCTCGACCAGTTCTGCGCTCAATGGGGCAGGGTTGGCCTGAGCGAATGCGCGCCCGGTGTCGGTCAGCTGCCAGTAGCCACGCTTTGCGCTGCTGGAATAGCCGGCGCGCTTCAGCCGATCATGCGCCCAGCCTGAGCGGTTTTTATAGGTGGCCTGGCCGCTGGCGATGGTCTCCTGCCGCTGCGCTTCGCTCAGGCCAAGCGTCAGGGCAGCTGCTTCGTGAGCCTCGCCCGCAGTGGCACCCTCCGGATGGGCGGCGAGAAAACGCAGGACGGGCTCGATGAACTGATCGTAGGTCGGAACGGACATGGTTTGTTTTCTTCCTGATGTCAGGCTTAGTCTTCCGTGGTGGATCGGCGACCGCGCTTGTTTTTAGGGGCGGCGGCGCGTTGGGCCTTGATGCGATCCAGCAGCAGGTCGGCTGGTTCGTCGTTCGGGTCTTGCGGCACGAGATCGCCTCTGAGTGCTTTGGCGAGAATGCTTTGGGTCAGGCGGTCAATACGTATTCTGGCGTCACTGATTCTGGCTTCCAACCGTTCAGCGAAAGAGAACAGTTGGTCGACGCAACGGACTATTTCAGTTTGCTCCTCAGTGGAGGGCAGACCAAACCGGAAATCAGCCAGTTTTTTTGCGTTGATATTTGACTGGCTGACCCCATCGGTTTTGACTTGCCAACAGTAATCTTTCCCTTGAGGGCTGTTCAGGCAGTAGTTTAGGAAGTCAGAGATAAGGTGCTCGGAGCACCTGACTCGAATCAGATACCCCGCATAAATGGCAGGTTGTTCTCCCTTGTACGTCGCAGTTTTGCCGACCAGCTCAGGGCTGTTTGTTCTGTTGAATAGCACGTCCCCCACCTGCAGAGAGTACTTCTTGAGTTCCTCCGGGTTGGAAGAAAAGACCAAGTCATCCCAAACCAAACGGCCGCCTTGGATATTCCCCATTCGAAGGACAGGAATATCTCCGGCACGTTGAGATTTGGCAGAGCTGCCATATGAAAAGTCTAAAGCTACATCTCCGAGGCGAACCATAGGCCATGCAAACTCTTCTGAAGTCTCCGCCGCCGAGCCTTCTACTTCTATTTTGGCGCCGTTCTTCGCGCGCCATTCCTCCGTTAACCGCCCGGAAACTGCGGCAGCGAGCACGGATTGACGAAAGCGTTTGAGCAGCTCGGGGATGCCGTCGATACGGGCTTTCAGGGTATCGACTTGAGCCAGCAGTTCGTCGAGCTTGGCGGCGATGCGGGTTTGTTCAGCCGCCGGCGGTACCGGCACTAAATAACGCTCTACAAATTGCTTGGGCACCCGACGCAGACCAACAGCGCCTGTCATGTTTTCCGCCCCCCCGAGTAGGAAGTCGTAGCTCTTGACCAAGGCCAGCAGATACTTAGCCGATACCCCATCGCAGCTGGGGCGGAGCACGAAAAACTCGCTGCTTCCAGCACCCACGCCGTTAGGCAAACCTTCAACAAAGGCCGCCTTGCCGTTCTCAAAGCAGGGAGTGACCTTGGCGAAAATTACGTCTCCGTCTTTAAAGTTTGTGTAAGCCTTTTTAATCTCGCCCCACGGACGCTCATCGAAACGCAGTTTGTCGCGAAAGCTGGTGGGTGCGTGGGACATAGGTACAAAACCAGCGACGGTTTCATCATCGAATGCTTGCTTTGGGTTCAGGTCGGCCAAGTCACCAATGCACGCTTTGGTCCACCCGTTTGGCAACTCACTCATCCCCATTCTCCTGAGCCACCGCCAACCCCATCACCTCCGCGATTAACTGCTTCTGTGCCACCACCTCATCCCCCGCCCCCAGCGCCTTCATCAGCTCTTCCAACTCATGCAGCGCCTCGGTCAGTTCAGCCATGGCCTCACCCGCTAATACTTCCGGAGCGGGCAGATCGGCGGCATCTAGGGTGCTTTCGTTTTTCAGCCAACTGATGTCTAGCGAGTCGCCACGTTCGTTGCGGATGTAATCTCGGGTAAAACTGCGGAAGCGGCTGGCTTCACCAATACCCTCGACGTTCTCTGCGCGAAGGCTTCCGCCGTTGAGATCATCGCCATAGGCATCTTCAAACGGCTTGAGGTAAGTAGGGCCAAAGGGGGTGCGCTTGCCGAAGCTGGGCATATTACTGCGCAGGTCATAGATCCAAACGCGCTTGGTGCAACCTTCCTCCTGGCGCGGGCTTTCTACGGTGCCCTTCTGGAAGAACAGCACGTTGGTCTTCACGCCCTGAGCGTAGAAGATACCGGTTGGCAGACGTAGGATGGTGTGCAGGTTGCACTTCTCCATCAGGTCGCGACGCACCTCGGTGCCGACGCCGGCCTCGAACAGCACGTTGTCCGGCAGCACCACGGCGGCGCGGCCGCCCGGCTTGAGGCCACGGTAGATGTGTTGGAGAAAGGCCAACTGCTTGTTACTGGTGCGGTAGGTGAGATCATCACGAGTCGGGCCACCGCCACCCTTGGCAGTGCCGAACGGTGGGTTGGAGAGGATGACGTCGACCTTGGGTAAGTTGGCCCCGGTCTGACCTAGGGCGTTGCCCAGGTGCACCACGCCTTCTTCGTCGCCTTCCATGCCATGCAGCAGTGTGTTCATTAGCGCCAGGCGGCGAGTGCCGGGCACCAGTTCTACGCCAACAAAGGCGCGATTGCGCTGGAATGCCTGGGCTTTGGCGTCGAGGTCGTAGTAATCGTCGGTTTGACTTTTGATATAGGCGTCAGCAGCGATCAAAAAGCCCGCAGTACCGGCGGCCGGGTCTTGTATGGTTTCGCCCGACTGCGGCCTGATGCAGCGGATGATACTGTCGATCAGCGGCCGAGGGGTGAAGTACTGACCGGCCCCGGATTTGGTCTCGCTGGCGTTTTTTTCCAGCAGGCCTTCATAAAGATCGCCGAGGCCGTCTTGGCGGGCGCTGAACCAGTCGATACCGTCGAGGCTCTTGATCAACTGCTCGAGGTGGCGCGGTTCCTTGAGGCGAGTCTGAGCGTCGGCGTAGATGGCAGCAATCAGCGGGTCCGGGTTTTTGCCAAGGTCCAGCAGCATCTGCCGGTAGTGATCGAGCAGGTTAACGCCGGACTTGCCAGCCAGGTCTGGCCAGCGCGCGCCTTCAGGCAGCTTGTGGCCGAAGTTTTCGTTGTTCTGCACCTGTTCGTATTCCATCTTGATGAACAGCAGAAGGACGAGCTCGGTGACGTAGTCGCTGTAGTTGATGCCATCGTCGCGCAAGACGTCGCAGAGGTTCCAGAGTTTCTGGACGATATCGGAGTTGGTCATGAGGTACCTGTGGCGAAGAGTGCAAAGCACCAGATTGCGCTGGCGCATAAATTTTGTTGTAAGGGGTCGGTTGTCTTAGTGGCGATCTTCAGCGTTTAGCGCTCGGCCCACCGCCGTCAGGCGATAGCGTTGCTTGCTGCTGTTGGGCTTGTCTGGAACGGTCATCTCGACCACGCCAAGCGCCAGTAGTGGGGCCAAAACCTGCTCGCGGAATTTGCTGCGGTTGCTGCGTCCGACGAAGGTCATCAGCTCGAGCACAGTGTGCTCACCTGTCATCCTGCTTAGCAGCGCTACCTGCTCTGGCTGCAAAGACTGGCGAGTTTCGACTTGTTCTCCGTCGACAACGGACTCAGTCCCGACTTGGTCCCGACTTGGCCCCGACTTGGTCCCGACTTGGTCCCCGCTTGGGCCCGAAAGAGGCCCTTCCTCAACGGTCCGGCTAATCACCACCCTGAATTGGTTACTTTGCCGATCATCGTCAAGAGTGATCATTGGCCAAGCGTCGATTGCGCGCGGGATGCCTGTGCCTAAACCGCGATAGGGCAGGATGTGCACAGCATGGGAGGTGAGCGTCGGGTTACGACGATTAGACAGGCCGAATCGAATTTTCTCAGTGTCGAGTACGTCAGGCAGGTGCCCGGGGCTGATCAATTCGATGCGATCAGCGAAGATCATGATCCGGATCGAGGCGCTGACGAAGTAGTCGCGGTGGATCAGGGCATTGACCAGCAGTTCTTCGAATACTTCCTCCGGCACCTCCAACTGGCCGAGGGTATTGAAACCCTGCTGGCGCTGCACATGTCGCAGGTTGCGTTTGATGAAGGCCATGCTGCGCCGGTACTGTTCCTGCAGATTGCCGTCGATGTCTTCGCTGTCGAGGTAGTGGCGGTCATGCAACACCGTGCCCGGGAACGCCACTGCCTTGATATCGAACGCGGGGCACAGGCGTTGTGGCGTTTGGCAAAAGAGCAGCAGACCAGCCAAGTTGGGTGTACTGCCGCTGGCGAGGCCCAGGTTTTCAAGTACGCGGATGGTTTCAAGACCCGTCTGTTCAGGGCTTTGCCGAAAGCGTCTTTGGAAGTAGTCGCCAAGCGCCTTGGCGTCGATATCCGCCACGCTGCTACCGGCAACCGGTACCGCATCGGCGCAGACCAGCCCGTTTTGTTGGAACATGCGCTGCAGTTCTTCACGCGCCGTGACCCTGCGCTTGTCGGCGCCGTTCTTTACCCAGATGCGACCCTGGTTGTCGACATACGGTTTATTCAGCCCTTGTTCGACTGTCACCACCATGACCAGCCCATGTTCGGTCTGAATGTTACTGGACAGCGGATTGATCGCCGGGCGGACGCTCTGCGACGCCGCATTGGATAGGAGCTGATTGAGCCGTGCCACGTCGGCGCTATTCAACCCGCTTACAGTACCGCCATCGTCTACGCCGATCAGCAGATGGCCACCGGACGTATTGGCGAACGCCACCAACTCGGCTGCCAAGGCATCGATATTGTTGAAGTCACGTTTGAATTGGTGGCGGCTGTCCTCACCACAGGCAAGGATCTGGTGAAGCTCGGCAAGGGTCATTAAGCTTCTCAGCTGTTTGCGGTCGATAAGTCGAGTGGCCGGGCATTATCCCTCATGAACGAGTAGGTGGCTAACCCCAGCGTTTGTGAGCGGACTTATCCGGTCTGTGCCCACAGATTGTCATTCAGGGCATCCAGCACCACGGTCAAGTTGCCGCCGAGCATTTTATCCAGCCGCGTGCTGCCGCCATCATTCTGGAACGCTTCGCCAATCTGCTTCTCGTCGATTACAACCTCATGTACTAACTGCTTGGCCAAGCGATCCAGCCACTTGCGCTGGACTTGGGTCCAAGACTGCAAGGTGTAAATCGTTTCCATTGCCTTGGTTACGCGTTGCTCGAATGGTAGCAGGGCCTCGCCGAGGGCGGCGCGGCGGATGAATCCGACGATGCTGGCAGCGATCTCCTGATTGGTTTGATTGCGCCAGGCGCTTTGCAGGTTTACCTCGCTGTAGCCATGACCATCAAGCAGCAAGCGCACCTCGCGCAATTGCTCACGGGTCAGGTCTTGCGGACGGTTGACCACTACGCCTAGGGCCACCGACTGATTCAACTGGTTCTTGATGAAGTCGTTGAAGCTTTCCAGATAGTCGGCAGGCCTGTGGTAATCGCCGTAGCTTTGTTCGCGGACCATCAATTCGTCCGAATGGGTAGAGATCACTGGATAATTCAGCGATCCCAGCAAAGCATTAACCGTAGCGAGCTGATTGAGCAGTTGGGCATGCTGCTGAATGAACTGGGCGGCTTGCTGTGGACCGAGCTGATGCAGGTGCTGATGCAGTTTGTCCGGGGCTACGCCCCAAGCGTTCTCCAGCTCGGCGAGCTTCGCTTTTAGGGCTGGCTTATGCTCGGCCTTATGGCTGGCCTTGCGCAGAATACGCATGACCCGCTGGCTCAACTGGTCGAGGACGTCGTGCGCGTGGCTGCTGTCTGGCTGGTTACCTGGAGCGTCGAGACTGGCTGGGTTGGTTAGCTCGCTGACCAGTTGGTCGAGGCTGATGTTCGGGTCTTTTACCAACGGCTTCATTGTATCGACCGGCTCCAGGGCTGCATACAAGTCAACCGGGTCGTAGATCTTGAATACGGTCTTACCGATTTCATCGCTGCGGCGAGTCGCACGGCCTTTCATTTGTTCGTAGAGGATGCGCGAGCGAACTCGGCGCATAAACACCAAGTGACAGATGCGCGGCACGTCAATACCGGTGGTCAACAGGTCAACAGTGATGGCAATGCTCGGGTAACGCTCGTTTTTGTACTGGCGAATCAGTTGTTTGACCTTGTCACTTTGCCCGGTAATGATCTGTACGGCCGCTTGGTTGTAATCCTCTCCATGTACGTCCTTGAAGGCTTCGTCGAGGAGGTTTTTAACGCGCTCGGCATGGGCTTGGTTAACGCAGAAGATCATGGTTTTTTCGTCGCCGGACGGATCGAGTTCCTGCGCCAGTTGTTCACAAATGACCTTGTCGAAGCCGGGTGTAATAACGCGGCGATTGAACGACTCGATTTCGAAATCAAGCTCGTCATCAAGCTCGGCGACATCCACTTCGCCTGTGCTCGTATCAATGACGCTCACGCTATCGCCCTTGGCAAAGTGGATGCCGTTCTGGCTCAGCAAAGTCTGGTAGCGGATTGGCGGTTCGTGATCAATCAGCCAGTCGTCAGCCACGGCTTCACGGTAACTGTATGTGAATATCGGAGCACCGAAGACTTCGCTGGTGTGCTTTGCTGGCGTCGCGGTGAGCCCGATGCGGCACGCATCGAAGTAGTCGAGCACGCGACGATACTGCGACAGATACTGGTTAAAGTCGCGCATTGCCAGCTCGCCTTCAGTCATTTCCTGATCGAGTGTATAACCGCGGTGGGCCTCGTCGACAATGATGCAGTCGAAGGCATCAATGGGCGGTGGAGTGTCTGACTGGAAGATACGTTTGACCATGGCTTGCACAGTGGCGACTTGGACTCGCGTTGCAGCTTCGGCAGCCATATCGCCCAGTTCTTTGACATTGTAGATCTGCGCCAGCGTGTGGTTCTTTTCCAGCTTTGCCTCATTGAAGGCTTCGATGGCCTGTTCGCCCAATGCGCTGCGATCGACCAGGAAAAGGATGCGGCGAAAGCGCTCAGCCTTAAGCAGGCGGTACATCAAACCAATAATAGTGCGCGTTTTGCCTGTACCAGTGGCCATGGCCAGCAGGCAGTTGCGACGATTGTCGGCCAGCGCCAGCTCGACTGCGCGGATGGCATTTTCCTGATAATTACGCAGCTTGAGATAGGCGAAACCTTCCTTTTGCAGATTCGCTTCAGCATCTTCACGGCTGCGCTTGAGCAAGTCGAGTAGTCCGCTCGGTGTGTGGAAGTCTTGCAGCGCCCGGCGCAGGTTGGCCGGGCTACGCAAGTCGCGAAACCAGATGCCGGACAGCTCTGCGAGTTGCTTGATGAAGGGGCGGCCATTGCAGGCATAGGCAAACGGAACATTGAAGTGGCCACCTTGGCCATCCACCCAGCCTTCGTCTTGCCCTGCAGGTTGCAGGCCGTTGGTAATAATCAACTGGCGCGAATAGCGCTCAGCCTGGGGGATGCGGTTTGCTATGTTGACACGCTTGCGCTTGGCTTCAACGATGGCGACAGGCACAAGACCGGCAAACAGCACGTAGTCAGCATCCTCCTTTGGCTTGTTGGTTGGCCATTCGGCGATGGCCTTGTTCTTCCCCTTCTCGGGCCGAGCGCCCTTGCTGTAAGTAAGCTCAAGCGAGTCAGCCTCCCAGCCGGCATCGTTCAATTGCTGATCGATGAGAATACGGGTGAGATCCTCGTTGAGGTCAAATTGGCTGCTTGCCTGCTGAGTTTTGCTAGTGACTTGCTGGGCGGCTTGCGGTTTATTCTCAAGCTGCTGCTGGATTAATTTCAGCCGCGACTCGAAATCGACTCGCGCTTTGGAAAGCTCAGTCTCACGCTCCAGAGCGATCTGCTCGTAGATGCGCGCCTCCTCACTCATCTGTCCTGCAAGGCTGGCATGTGCCTGCTTTTCTTTCGCCAACAGATCCGCTAATTGCTGGTTGCTCTCCAATCGCTGGCGACTGTCGCCCAACTCCGCGCGAAGCTTTTCGATCTGCCCCTGCAGCTCACGCAAAGGCTCACTCGGATCGGCAGGAACCATAAAAGGACCTGGTTTGAAAGTGCCGCCAACCTTGCTGAATGATTGGTGATACCAGATCGCCAATGCGCGAGCGACTCTTAGCCCGTCCAACGCCTCGCGGTGATGAGTGCGGAATTCGTGGGTGGCCTTGTTGCCTTCGACGCGTAGCGTATGGAACAGGTTGCGGATATTGGCGTCGAGCTGAATTTCACGGCTCAGGCGGAACAGCAGGTCAGCCTGGGACGTAGTCGCGCCGAACTCAACGCCCGCTCTCACTGCCAAATCTTGCGCGAGCGCTTCGCCCAACTGACGCAGTTTGATCAGCGTGGTGTTGGGATCGCTGGAAAATACTCGCTCAGCCGCATTGGCGAGTTGGAAAAAAACCGGATCGTGTTCTTTGAAAAAGGCGAAGTTGCTGTGCTCTGCCATGTTCTATCCCTAGAGTTCGTCACCAGCCATCCCGAGAGTGGTGGCGCTATGAGAGCATAATGCCAGACGAACCGGGGGGCGTGTATACCCGAGTGCTGTCGGTCCAGTGCGCTGAAATCAGAGGCGCTGCCATTGGACGCCGGTCGGAGAGCGAAAGCCATTGGAGGCGAACGCCGGAAGTCATCGTCTCATTGATTCGCCAGGTCGCGCGTTGGCGTTAGCGAATCGCCCTTAAATGCCATGTAGGCCAAAACCGTCGAAAGCGCTGACCTCGCTTAGTAATAACCAAATCCCAGCCATAAAAAAAGACGCCCTAAGGCGTCTTCTTCATCGAGTTGGTGGAGCCGGGGGGATTTGAACCCCCGTCCGCCAGTACTCCGCTGTCGGTACTACATGCGTAGCCGTGTCTATTAAGTTAACCCTCAGCGACCCGACGGGCAGGGTGCTTTGGGCGAGTTGTGTAAGTTTTAGCCGCTTCGTCCACAACGTACTGCACGGCGATTCTGTTCTATATGACAATCATTTCGGGTTTACAGACATCCCCTGATGATTGCTGGACCCGAAGGTACCAGGAGCATTGTCAGCTGCAATTAAGCAGCGAGAGCAACACCGTATTGGTCGTCATTGGCAACTATAAGTAGTTGCAACAGTGGATTTACGACTTCTGTTACCAAGTCGGCATGCACCTAGAGTTTCGCAACCGGCGTCGAATCCTAAACGGCCCCGAACTCATTGCCCGGTGAATCTGATCGGGCAACAAGCGTGCACAGTGTACGTCAATCTGCCGACGAGGCCAACCCGCAGGTTGGCCCGTCAGCCTGGGTCAGTTGTTGGTGCCGGTCGATTTACGCAGTTCCACGATGGTTTGCGAAGTTTCGGCAACGCAGTCGTCGATTTTGCCTTCGGCTTTCAGCGCTTGGGCCTTGCTCACGCTGGTTTCGGCGCGCTGGCTCAATTCCGGATTCGCCGACAACTGCCCTTTGGCGTTGTTGATCGTCTGGATGTTGGCATCGCACAGATCGGCAGGCTTGTCTGCGGCGAACGAAGTGGACGCCATCATCGAGGCAGTAACGAACAGACCTAACAGTACAGAACGCTTCATGTGTATCTCCTTGAACTGAGGGATCCAGGCTTCGCTGACCGCTGGGCGAGCCACCGAATGGAGGAAAAGCCCCGATTTGTCGGGGCCTGTTCTGTGGATTGCCGTCTCGCTCAAGAGTTCTATTTTTTTTCAGACAGCCTTCGCGCGTGTCACCCGATCCACCAGATAAACCAGCCCGTGGTAGTCGATGCCACCGTGCTGGGTCAGGCCGATTTCGCACGTGCGGCTGGTGGAAATCCCCTCGCTGCAGTGCTGCACGGCGTCCTTGAGCGTACGCAGCGAATGGCTGTTCAGCTTCGGCGTGGTGAAGCCTTTGTCGCCGGCAAATCCGCAGCAATGTATGCCTTCGGGAATAACCACGGTGGTGCTGCACTTGCGCGCCAGATCGATCAGCGCCTGGCTTTCGCCCAAGTGCTGAGTGCTGCAGGTCACGTGCACGGCAATCGGTGCTTCCTGGGGTGTGAAGTCCAGACGATCCAGCAGATGCGTACGGATGAAGCGCACCGGATCGTACAGATCCAGTCGCGTTTCGCCGATGTCTTGAACCAGCCTCAGCGTACACGGGCTGGTGTCGCAATAGATCGGATCGAGGCCGCCGCGACTGGCGTGGAGCAGGGCGCTGATCAGTTCCTGGCGCTTGTGCTCGGCCTGTTCGGTGTAGCCTTTGGAGGCGAACGGCTGGCCGCAGCAGAGGTTGTCCTGGTTGTCGGGAAAGACGACCTGGTAACCGGCCTTTTCCAGCAGGCCACGGGTTTTGTCGTACAGCGACATCTGCTCTTTGTCACCCGCCGCCGGGCCCATGACCCGCGACACGCAAGCCGCCAGATAGACCACGCGCGGGCGCTCGTCTGCCACGCTTGGGCTGAAGCGGATGGCTTTTTCCGGCTGTGGCATGGCGTTGGTCCACAACGGCACCTGGCCTTTGGACAAGCGCGTCAGCGTCGCCGACAACTTCGCCAGACGCGGTGCGCCGAGCATCATCCGCGCGCCGTTGGCGACGTGCAGGGTGAAGCGTGCGCCTTGCAGGGTTTTGGCGAAATTTCCTTCGATCCAGTCAGCGGTTTTCTGATGCTTGGCGTGTCGGCCACGGAGCTTTTTCACCAATTCGCCAGTGTTGATGCCTACAGGGCAGCGTTGCGCACACAGGCCGGTCGCGGCGCAGGTGTCGATGCCTTGGTAGTCGTAGGCTTTTTCCAGTTCGGTGGTGTCGACGCCGGCGCGTTTTTTCGCCTGAATGTCGCGCCAGATGACGATGCGCTGGCGCGGGCTCAGGGTCAGGCCTTTCGATGGGCAGACCGGTTCGCAGAAACCGCACTCTATGCACTTATCCACAATCTCGTCTGCCGCCGGCAGCGGTTTCAGGTGCTTGAGGTGGATCTGTGGATCTTCGCTGAGCACCACGTCCGGATTGAGAATGCCGTTGGGGTCGAGCAGGCGTTTGAGCTGCCACATCAGTTGATAGGCGTCGCTGCCCCATTCCAGTTCCACGAACGGCGCCATGTTGCGTCCGGTGCCGTGTTCGGCCTTCAGCGAACCGCCGAATTCCACCGCGACCAGTTGCGCGACGTCGTCCATGAACGCTTGGTAGCGTGCGATTTCTTCCGGGCTGTTGAAGCCTTGGGTGAAGACGAAGTGCAGATTGCCTTCCAGTGCATGTCCGAAAAGGATCGCTTCGTCGTAGGCATGTTTGTCGAACAGCTCGATCAGGCGATTGACGCCGATGGCCAGTTGTTCGACAGGGAAGGTCACGTCTTCGATGATCACCGTGGTGCCGGTTTTGCGCACGGCGCCGACGGCGGGGAAGGTGTCTTTGCGGATGGCCCAGAGGCGGGCGTTTTCCACCGGGTCTTCGGTGAAGTCGACCTGCTTCTCTACGGGGAAATCGCGCAGGGACGCCATGATTTGCCCCAGTTGTTCCTGCAGCAATGTCGACGAAGCCGCGCGGGATTCGATGAGCAGCGCGCAGGCATTTTCCGACAGCCGCTGTACGAAAGCCGGCATGCCTTTTTTGTTCTGCACCGAGCGCAGACTGCGTCGGTCGAGCAACTCCACCGCGGACACCGGTTGGCTTTTCAGCACGGTGACCGCGTTGCAGCAGGTTTCGACATCGGGGAACACGATCAGCGCCGAGGCCTTGTTCGGGTGATCGATGACGGTGTCGTAAGTCACCGCGCTGATGAAGCCGAGCGTGCCTTCGGAGCCGACCAGCAGGTGGCTCAGGATATCCACAGGTTCGTCGAAATCCACCAGGGCGTTGAGCGACAGGCCGGTGGTATTTTTCAGACGGTACTTGTGGCGGATTCTTGCGGCCAGTTCGGCGTTGGCGCGGGTCTCGCGGCCTAATGTCGCCAGTCTTTCGAGCAGGTCGCCGTGGCTTGAACGAAATGCCGCGACGCTCGCAGGGTCTTCGCTGTCGAGGCGCGTGCCATCGGCAAGCACCAAGCGAATCCCGGCCAGCGTGTGATAGGTGTTTTGCGCGGTGCCGCAGCACATGCCGCTGGCGTTGTTGGCGACGATGCCGCCGATCTTGCAGGCATTGATCGACGCCGGATCCGGGCCGATCTTGCGCCCGAACGGTGCCAGCCAGGCATTGGCCTGCGCGCCGATCACTCCCGGTTGCAGGCGGATTTGCGTGCCCTGGCCGCGAATCTCGCGGGCGTTCCAGTTGTCCCCAAGCACGATCAGCACGGAGTCGCTGATCGCCTGCCCGGACAGGCTGGTACCGGCGGCGCGGAAGGTCACCGGCACCTTGTCGCGCTGGGCCAGTTGCAGCAGCGCCACCACTTCATCTTCAGACTCGACGCGGATCACCAGTTTCGGGATCAGCCGATAGAAACTGGCGTCCGTGCCGAAAGCCAAGGTCGACAGCGGGTCGTCGAAGCGCCGGTCTGCTGGAATCAATTGCTCGGCATCACGCAGGAAAGCGGCAGGAAGACTCATTGATCCTCCAGAATCAGCACGACCAGATCTTTCGGGCCATGCGCGCCATACGCCAGGACCTGTTCAATATCGGCAGTCTTCGATGGACCGGAGACCAGCAGCGCATTGGTCGGCATGCCTTGTGCCCATTCGAATTCCTGTTGCACCTGATAGAAGTTGTCGCGGATTTCGCTGGCCTTGAGCAGGGCGAAATGCACCGGTGGCACCAGGCTCATCAAGCGCGGTTCCTCGCGGGTGGGCCAGATGATCAGGCTGCCGGTCGCGGCGATCGCACCGAGGGTGCCAGTGAGGCTGGCCGGGGTGTCGTTGAACAGCTCGGCTTTCCACTCTTCCATTGGCCGGTCGTAGGATTTCAGTGCCGGCAGCTCGGGATTATTCGCCCAGTGCTGTGCGACGCGTTGCCCGTGCGGTGTGGTCGGTGCGATCAGCAGGCTCGGCAACTGGCGGTCGCGCAGCAGTTGCGCAAGTAAAGCCGGCCACTCGGTGCCCGAGGTCAGGTGGATTTCGGTGTGCACCGCCTCCATCAGTTTGCGCAGTTGCGGGATGCGTTGCTCGGCGCTGTAGGTGTAGGGCTGGGTGACCAGATCGACATCGAAGTTGTCGGCAATTGGCGTGGTGCCGGTCAGACTTTTCCGCAGCTTGCCGAGGATATGTTGCTTGGCGCTCATCGACGCTCTCCCTGTTTGCCCAGATGCTCGCGGGCCATGTCATGCAACGAACGCGCGGCCGGTTTTGGTGCGCTGTGATTTTGCGTCCACGGGCCGACATTGCTCGGCGTGAGGGCGCGCAGGCGCGTGGCGAATAAAGCGAACAAGCGGTACAGCGTCGGCGAGCTGTTGAGTCTGGCCCAGGCGTTCCAGATAAAACGCTCCTTGCGCGAATATTTGCTGCCCTGACCGCGCATCACCTGATTCGGCGCGTCCGGGGCTTTGACGTTTTCCTCGCGCAGACGGCGCAGGATCGCCGGGATCGGAATCTTCACCGGGCAGACTTCACCGCAGGCGCCGCACAGTGAGGACGCGCTCGGGTGATCCGGGACCTTGGCCAGGCCGACCATGTGTGGGGTGATGATCTTGCCGATCGGGCCTGGGTAGACCTCGCCATAGGTGTGGCCGCCGACGCGGGTGTACACCGGGCAATGATTCATGCAGGCGCCGCAGCGGATGCAGTTCAGGGTCTGGCGCAATTCACTGTCGGCGAAGGCTTGGCTACGACCGTTGTCGAGCAGGACCAGATGCACTTCCTGCGGGCCATCGAGTTCGTGTTCCTTGCGCGGGCCGGAGATCATGTTGACGTAAGTGGTGATCGGAATGCCCAGTGCCGAGCGCGTCAGCAGTGACAGCAGCGGCACCACGTCGCGCAGGTTTTCCACGACTTTTTCGATGCCGGTGACGGCGATGTGCACCGGGGGAACGGTGGTGGTCATGCGCCCGTTGCCTTCGTTTTCCACCAGCAGCAGGGTGCCGGTTTCGGCGACGGCGAAGTTGACGCCGGAGACGCCGATGTCGGCTTCGAAGAATTTCTGCCGCAGGACCCTGCGACCGATCTGAATGAGTTGGTCAACGTCCTTGGTGTATTCCACGCCAAGTTTGTCGTGGAACAAGGACGCGACCTGACCGGCATTCTTGTGGATCGCCGGCATAATGATGTGTGAAGGCTTCTCGTGGTCGAGCTGGACGATGTACTCCCCCATGTCGGACTCCAGACATTCAATGTCCCGAGCCTCGAGGAAATGGTTCATCTCCATCTCTTCGCTGACCATCGATTTGCCCTTGATCACTTGCCGCGCCTCGTGAGCGCGGATGATCGATAAGACGATGCCATTGGCCTCGTCCACCGTTTCCGCCCAGTGCACTGTCACACCATTGCGGGTCAGGTTCTGTTCCAGTTGCTCGAGCAGGTCGGGCAACTTGGACAGCGCGCGGGCCTTGATCGAATTGCCCAGTGCGCGCAAGTGTTCTCTTTCGTGGGCATCGCTGAAAGCCGCTGCCCGCTTGGTCATCAGTGAATCCATGGCAGTGCGGAAGTTGTTCCGCAGCTGCTGATCACCCAAGGCGTTGTGTGCCCGGGTGCGGAAATCTTCTTCTACGGCGACCGTAGGAATAATCGTCGAGGTGCTCATTGCGCACCTCCGGTTCGCTGCCAGAGGAAGCTCGCCAGATGTTGCCCGCGCAACGCTTCCTGCTGTTTCTCCAGCGCGCCGTTGATGTTCATCAAACAGCCGCAGTCGGCACTCAGTACCTGGTGCGCGCCGGACTCCTTCAGCGCGCGGGTCTTGTCAGCCACCATCGCGCCGGAAATATCTGGCATACGGACGCTGAATGTCCCACCGAAGCCACAGCATTCGCTTTCGTGGTCGTGATTGACCCGCTCCACGTTGCTCAACTGCGCCAACAACTCGCGGCCGTGCAGGTGGGTGTTCATTTCGCGGCGTGCCGAACACGAGGTGTGCAGCGCGACTTTCACCGGTTCTCCGCTGTCCTTGAGCTGCACCTTGCAGACGAACAGCAGAAACTCGGCCAGTTCATAAGTGCGCGCTGCCAGAGCCTGCACCTGTTTCAACGTTTCCGGCTCGTCCTTGAACAAGTCGGCGTAATGCTCGCGCAGCATGCCGGCGCAGGAACCCGATGGCACCACCACCGGATAATCCCCGGCAAACAGCGCCAGTTGCGAGCGCGCTACCGTCCGCGCCTGCTCGGTGTAACCCGAGGTGTAGGCCGGTTGGCCGCAGCAACTCTGCCCTTGCGGATACTCGACCCGGATCCCTTCACGCTCCAGCAGATGGATCGCGTCCATCCCGGCTTCGGGGTAGAACAGGTCGACCACACACGTGCCGAACAGGTAGACCCGCGACGGTTTCTCGCTGGGGTATTGCCGAGGTTCGGGCAGTGGCGGTGCCACGCGGGTCGCGTTCGGCACGGCGTTGTAAAAAAGCTCGCTCATCAGGCGTGTCTCCGGGTGGGCCCGGTTATCCGTCTGCTGCGGCTGCCGAATATAAAGCGCATTGCTTTCAGCAGCCTTACAGACCCGGTGGTGAATTGCTGACGCCGGATCACGGGCCGGCGTCGGTTATTTCCGTCTTTCTTGTAGGTTTAGTGCACCAGCATGCCGGTGAACCAGTAGGCCTGAGCCAAGGTGATCAAACCGACGATCGTTGCAAAGAATAGGCTGTGCTTGAGGGTGAAACGGAACAGATCCGATTCCTTGCCGACCAGACCGGTCGCGGCGCAGGCCACGGCGATCGATTGCGGCGAGATCATTTTACCGGTCACGCCGCCGCTGGTATTGGCCGCCACCAGCAAGGTGTCGTTGACGCCGATCTGGTGTGCGGTAGTCGCTTGCAACGAACTGAACAGCGCGTTCGACGAGGTATCCGAACCGGTGAGGAACACGCCCAGCCAACCGAGGAACGGCGAGAAGAACGGGAACGCCGCGCCGGTACCTGCCAATACCAGAGCCATGGTCGAGGACATGCCGGAGTAGTTGGTAACGAAGGCGAACGCCAGCACCATGCCGATCGACAGGATTGGCCAGCGCAGTTCGTAGAAGGTCTCTTTCAAAGTGGTCAGACCAGTTTTGAAATTGATCTTGAGCACCAGCATCGAAATCAGCGCGGAGAAGAAAATCGCCGTGCCGGTGGCGGAAATCGGATCGAGCTTGAACACCGCTGGAATGGCGGTCGGGTTGGCCACGATTGGCGCAGTCTTGATCACCAGTTGATCAAGGTGCGGAATCGCGAAGTTGAACACCCAGCTGTACATCGAACCGCCGGCAGCGAACATCGCTTTGAAAGGCTTCAGCGTCCAGATCGTCACCAGCACAGTGAGGATAAGGAACGGCGACCACGCCTTGAAAATTTCCCCGAGGCTGTAGGGCGAAGCGACGGTGGTGCGCTTCTGGCCGAAACCTCCCACGCTGGCGCTCACCACCGAAGCGGACACGGCGCCAACGATGTGCTGGCCGGCGGCGCGACGTGGTTGCCAGACCTTGAGGAACAGGGTCAGGGAAATCAGGCTGGCCAGTGCCGAGGTGATGTCCGGCAGTTCCGGGCCGATGAAGTTGGAGGTGAAGTATTGGGTGATGGCGAAACTCAAACCTGCCACCAGCGCGGCCGGCCAGGTTTCGCGCACACCGCGCAGGCCGTCCATCATGAACACCAGCCAGAACGGCACGAACAGCGACAGCAGTGGCAGCTGGCGACCGGTCATGGCGCCGATCTTGAAGGCGTCGATGCCAGTGACCTGGCCCGCCACGATGATCGGAATCCCCAGCGCGCCGAACGCTACCGGCGCAGTGTTGGCAATCAGGCACAGGCCGGCGGCGTACAGCGGGTTGAAGCCCAGTCCTACAAGGAGTGCGGCAGTAATCGCTACCGGCGCGCCGAAACCGGCGGCACCTTCCAGAAATGCGCCGAAGCAGAAACCGATCAGCAACACCTGCAAGCGTTGGTCATCGGTGATCGACAGGACTGAGCTGCGGATGACCTCGAACTGACCGCTCTTCACCGTCAGCTTGTAGAGGAACACCGCCGCGACAATGATCCAGGCAATCGGCCACAGACCATAAGCGAAACCATAACCAGCGGCGGCGAAGGCCATGTCCACCGGCATCTGGAAGGCGAAAATCGCCACGGCAATCGAAAGCGCGAGGGTGATGCTGCCGGCCACATGGCCTTTGAGGCGGAACACTGCCAGGGCGAGAAAGAAGAACACGATGGGAATGACGGCCGCGAGAGCGGAGACGCCAAGACTGCCGAGCGGACTGTAGAGCTGTTGCCAGGTTTGCATGGTGGGGTGGCCCCTAATTGTTGTTGGTCAGGCACTGTGAGCAATCTTGGATAATTGGTAATACCAATTTACAAGCGCTGTCGGCTAGGGTAAAAGCCTTGGTGGCGGTGTGTCAATTTGCCGCTCTGAAACTTTCGTCGAAGATGCGGTGCAGAGGGCAACTGATCCGCTTTGGCGAACTGGCTTCTGGCAGGTGTCGGCGGCGCGCGGATAGGCCAGAATAGACACCCCGGCGAGCGGTCGGGATCGTGGAGAAATGAGTTATGGGCTTTGATCAGATACGTCAGCGCCGTTTGTCTGACGATATTGTCGAGCGCCTTGAAGGGATGATCCTTGAGGGCACGCTGAAGTCGGGCGAGCGGCTGCCGGCCGAGCGCACGCTGGCCGAACAATTTGGCGTATCACGCCCGTCGTTGCGCGAGGCGATTCAGAAACTCGCGGCCAAAGGCTTGCTGGTCAGTCGCCAGGGCGGCGGTAATTATGTGGTGGAAGGCCTTGGTTCAACGTTCAGCGATCCACTACTGCAACTGCTTGAAAGCAACCCTGAAGCGCAGCGTGATTTGCTCGAATTCCGGCACACCCTGGAGGCATCGTGCGCTTACTACGCCGCATTGCGCGCGACCGATGTCGATCGTGAACGCCTGACTGCTGCCTTCGAAGAGTTGCAGGATTGCTACTCGCGTCACGAAGAAGTCAGCCGGGCGGAAGAGGGCGCGGCGGATGCGAAATTTCATCTGGCGATTGCCGAGGCCAGCCATAACGCGGTGTTGCTGCACACGATTCGCGGCTTGTTCGATCTGCTCAAGCGCAATGTCGTGACCAACATTGGCGGCATGTACAAACAGCGCACGGAAACCCGCGACATGCTGATCTCGCAGCATCGGGAATTGTATCTGGCGATTATCGAAGGGCGTGCCGAGCAGGCGCGGGAAGTGTCCAGCCGACATATTCTGTATGTGCAGGAGGTGCTGGAAGAGGTGCGTCAGGAGGTACAGCGCATGGCTCGGGCGGAGCGGCGCAAGGGGATGTGATCAGTTGAAGTTGGGTTGATGCTGAAATAGCTTTCGCGAGCAGGCTCGCCCCCACCTTTGAAATGCATTCCAGGGTGGGAGGAGCCTGCTCGCGAATTGGCGCTAAAGGGGAAAGATCAGTCTTCCTTGCCCTTGTTGCGCACCGCACGCTGCAATTCACGACCGGCATCGCGCTCGCGCTCGGTGTCACGCTTGTCGTATTCCTTCTTGCCCTTGCCCAGAGCGATTTCGCACTTGACCATGTGCTTGCTCCAGTACCAGGACAGGCAGACGCAGGCATAACCCTTTTGCTGCACGGCGGCGGCGAGCTTGTCGAGCTCGCGGCGGTTGAGCAGCAATTTGCGTGTGCGCACCGGGTCGGCGATGACGTGGGTGCTCGCGGTCATCAACGGCGTGATGTGGCTGCCAAGCAACCATGCTTCGCCGTCCTTGAGCAGCACGTAGCTGTCGACCAGTTGCAGCTTGCTCGCCCGCAGACTTTTTACTTCCCAGCCGGCCAGGACCAGACCAGCCTCGAACTTGTGCTCGATGAAGTAATCGTGTCGCGCCTTTTTGTTCTGCGCGATGGTCCCTGTTGGGTGTTTCTTCTGTTTAGCCATAGGGGCGGCATTATATGGAGTTGTTCGGCTGTCGGCTACGGTGTTGCTGCGTGCTTGAGCAGGTTGAGTGAATCCCGGACAATGCGGCCTCTTTTTCTAACGCTTGGGCGTGATAAACGATGTCGACAGACAAGGTTTCTGTCCACGGCAGTTGGGCTAGCCGCTGGGTATTCATACTCGCCGCGACCGGTTCGGCCGTGGGACTGGGTAGTATCTGGAAGTTCCCCTACATGGTCGGGGTCTACGGTGGCGGCGCCTTTGTGCTGATGTTTCTGGCGTGCATCGCGCTCATCGGTGTGCCGGTCATGCTCGCGGAAACCCTGATCGGCCGGCGTGCCCGGCAAAGTCCAGCCAACGCCCTGAAGGTCCTGGCGCTGGAAGCGGGTCACTCGGCCAAATGGTCGTGGGGTGCTTTTGCCGGGATGATCACGGCACTATTGATTCTGTCTTTCTATAGTGTGGTCGGCGGCTGGTCGCTGGATTACATCCTCGACATGGGCCGTGGCGATTTCCAGGGCGCGACGGCCGATCAGGTCGGCGCCTATTTCGGCAATGTCATCTCCAATCCATGGCGCCTGACACTTTGGCACACGATTTTCATGCTGCTGTCGGCCTTCGTGATCGCCAAAGGCGTGGTCGCCGGGCTTGAGCGCAGCCTGCGAATCATGATGCCGCTGCTGTTCGTGATGATTCTGGTGCTGCTGGGCTACAGCATGACCACCGGGCATTTCATGGAAGGCGTGCATTTCATGTTCGACTTCCACCCGGAAAAAGTCCTCGACGGCCTGCTGCCAGCGATGGGGCACGCGTTCTTCTCGCTGAGCGTCGGCGTCGGTTCGATCATGATCTACGGCGCCTACATGCCGAAGAACACCTCGCTGTCCGGCACCGTGGTCGGTGTTGCGCTGCTGGATACTTTTGTATCGCTGGTCGCCGGTCTGGCTTTGTTTCCGATTGTATTCGCTGCTGGCCTGAACCCAAGCGAAGGTCCGGGACTGATGTTCGTCAGCCTGCCATTTGCGTTTGGTAACGTATTTTTCGGCCAGCTGATGGGCGTGGTGTTCTTTGTGCTGGTCGCGGTGGCTGCCTGGAGTTCGGCTATTTCGCTGCTCGAGCCGATGGTGGCCTACCTGGTAGAGCGCACTAAAATCAGCCGCATCTGGGTAACGTTCTGGCTGGCGTTCACCTGCTGGTTTGTCGGTTTGGGCACGGTGTTTTCGTTCAATATCTGGAAGGAAGCCAAGTTTTTCGTGAACGAAGGCGGGACGTTCAGCCTCTACCAATGGGGTGCGCAGAGCGGTCTCGACTTCTTCGGCGTGATCGATTTCTTCACCTCGCGGATCATGTTGCCCCTCGGTGGCTTGTGTTTCGTGCTGTTCGCGGGATGGGTGATGGGGCGTGAAGCGGTGCGGGATGAATTGTCCATCCGTAACCCGGTTCTGTTTGCTCTGTCCCTGTTCTTGATGCGCTACGTGGCGCCTATCGGCATTCTTGTAGTCTTTGCCGCTCAGCTCTGGAAGTAACGCTTACATGACGACACATATCCAACGATCCGCGCTTCTGCCGTACCCGGCGCAATTTCTCTACGACCTGGTCAATGACGTCGCGCGGTACCCGGAGTTTCTGCCGTGGTGTTCGGAGGCTGAAGTGCTGGAAAGCTCCCCGGAACACATGCGCGCCAGTGTCGGTGTAGCCAAGGGCGGCCTCAGTCAGCATTTCGTCACGCGCAATACGCTGGTGCCGGGGCAGTCGATCGAGATGAATCTTGAGGAAGGTCCGTTCAATCAGTTGCACGGCGTCTGGGTCTTCAAGGCGCTGAACGAGAAGGCCTGCAAGATCAGTCTGGACCTGTCGTTCGATTACGCCGGGCCGCTGGTGCGCGCTACGTTGGGCCCGCTGTTCAATCAGGCGGCCAATCAGTTGGTGGATGCTTTCTGCCAGCGCGCCAAGCAGATGCATGGCTGAGCCTATGATCGAGATAGAAGTCGTGTACGCGGCGGTTGATCGGCAGGTCCTGCGTGCGATCAGCGTGGCTGAAGGCGTTAGCGTTCGGGCGGCGGTGCACGAATCGGGCATTGCAGCCGAGTTTCCTGAGCTGAATCTGGCGGAGTGTCCGCTGGGCATTTTTGGCAAGGTCGTGGCTGACGCGAATTCTCGCGCTGTTCAGGCGGGCGAGCGGATCGAAATATATCGACCGCTGCTGGCTGATCCGAAAGAAGTGCGACGCCTGCGCGCGGCGAAAGCTGCCGAGGCAAAGGCGCGGAATATTTGAGCTGGCCAAACGGCAGGCAATAAAAAACCCGGAATGTCCGGGTTTTTTATTGCCTCGCCTATTACTGCGGCGAGGTGTCCAGCGGCTCTGGTGTCGGAACCGGTACGGTTTCCACACCATCGACGTCCTTCTGGATCTGATCCAGCAAGGAGCCTGGTTTGGCTGGCTTCTCAGCTTCTGGCTTGTCGGCGTTTTCAGCAGGCGCGGTAACGTTCGTGCCGCTGTCCTTGCCGAGAATGGCTTCGTCACGGCTCACGCCGGGCATGAAGTCACCGGACAGGCTGACAAGCTGGTCGTTGGAATTGAAGATAACGCTGATTCGTTCCTGCTGGCGTTCACCGCCACCCGGTTGCAGGCTGTACAGATAATCCCAGCGATCGGCATGGAACGTGTCGGCAAGCAGAGGGTTGCCCATGATAAACCGTACTTGCGGCCGGGTCATTCCCGGGCGTAACTGGTCTATCATGTCCTGCGTGACGACATTGCCCTGCTGGATGTCGATTTTGTAAACCCCGGGGAATGAACAACCGGCGAGTGCGAGCAGTCCCACAAAGGTGAAACTGGTTAGCAAGAGCTTGGTGTTTTGCATCGGTGGGCGACTTCCACTATCTTGGCTGGGACAACGTAAACGCCGATCATACCCGCATTAAGAGAAGCTGCGAAGCAGCATCGCGAGAAAGCTGACCATGGTTGAAAATAGCGAACTACGCAAAGCCGGCCTCAAAGTGACCCTGCCACGGGTCAAGATCCTGCAAATGCTCGACTCTACCGAGCAGCGCCACATGAGTGCCGAGGACGTCTACAAGGCGTTGATGGAAGCTGGTGAGGACGTCGGTCTGGCCACGGTTTACCGTGTTCTGACCCAGTTCGAAGCGGCCGGCCTCGTGGTCCGCCACAACTTCGACGGCGGCCACGCGGTCTTCGAACTGGCTGACGGTGGCCACCACGACCATATGGTCAACGTGGAATCCGGTGAAGTGATCGAATTCTTCGACGAAGAAATCGAAAAACTTCAGAAGTCGATCGTCGAGAAGCATGGCTTCGAGATGGTTGATCACAATCTGGTGCTGTACGTACGCAAGAAAAAGTAAGCATGTCGCGCGAATTGCACATTCGCGAAACGAACGAAGGCGACCCACGGGTCGCCTTCGTGCTTTCTACTATTTGTTAAGCCTTGGCGGTCACCACCATTTTTTTCGCGTGAGCCAGGGATTCCTTGGTCAGATCGATGCCGCCGAGCATGCGCGCGACTTCTTCGATGCGCTCGTTCTTTGTCAGCTTCGCGACAGCGGTGTGAGTCGCCTTCTCGTCGCGAACCTTGTGCACGAACAGGTGTTGATGCCCTTGCGCCGCCACTTGCGGCAAGTGCGTCACCGTCAAGACCTGGCCGCGATCACCGAGGCGGCGCAGTAACTGGCCGACAATCTCGGCAGTCGGGCCGCCAATACCTACGTCCACTTCGTCGAATACCAGCGTCGGCACGCGGGAGGTCTGGGCGGTGATTACCTGAATCGCCAGACTGATCCGCGACAGCTCACCGCCGGAGGCGACTTTGGCCAGTGCTTTGAGCGGTTGGCCGGGGTTGGCGCTAACCAGCAGTTCGACCTGTTCCAGCCCGTTTGGCAGCAACTCGTCGCTGCTGTTGGCTTTCAGCTCGATGGTGAAGCGGCCGCCGGGCATGCCCAAGCGCTGGATTTCCTGCTCCACTGCACTGGCGAGGCTGCCGGCGGCTTGGTGACGGAGGTCGCTCAGCTCGCGGGCTTTCTCTTGATAGTGACGGGCGTAGGACGCCAGTTCTTCACCCAGGCGCTCGATGGATTCATCGTTGGCGTTGAGGGTTTCGATTTCATCGAGCAGCTTCTGCTGCATCTCGCCGACTTCAGTCGGCTGAATCCGGTGCTTGCGCGCCAAGGTGTAGATTGCGTCGAGACGTTCTTCGAGGTACTGCAGGCGAGCCGGGTCGGCATCGAAGTTGTCGAGGAAGCGGTTGAGCTCGCCGACCGCTTCTTCTACCTGAATCTGTGCGCTGGTCAGCAGGCTGCTGGCTTCACCCAGCGCCCCCACCGAGCTGTTCACACTGGACAGACGATTGAGGCTGGCGGTCAGTGCATTCAGGACATTCCCTGAATCACTTTCACTGCACTGCTCGACCACTTGCCGGCAAATGCCCAGCAAGGTTTCGGCGTTGGTCAGGTTCTTGTGTTCCTGCTCCAGTTGCTCGAGTTCGTTTTCGCCGAGGCCGAGGTTTTCCAGTTCTTCGAGCTGGTAGCTGAGCAGTTGATGACGTGCGCGCTGTTCATCGCCGGAGTTGGAGAGACGCTCCAGTTCCTGGCGAGTCTGACGCCAGCGCTGCGCCGCAAGTTGCACCTGACGCGCCAAGTCAGTGGCGCCGGCGTACTCGTCCAGTAGGCGACGATGGGTGTCGGTTTTCAGTAGCGATTGGTGTTCGTGCTGGCTGTGGATATCGATCAGCAGCTCGCCGAGGGCTTTGAGGTCGCCAAGCGGGCAGGGCGTGCCATTGATATAGCCGCGTGAGCGACCTTCCGAGGTGATGACCCGGCGCAAGATGCACGGCCCGTCGTTTTCCAGATCGCGCTCGGCCAGCCAGACGCTGGCTTCAGGAATATCAGCCAGGTCGAAGGTGGCGAGAATGTCGGCCTTGTCGGCGCCCGGGCGAACCACGCCGCTGTCGGCGCGATCACCCAGGGTGAGGCCCAGGGCATCGAGCATGATCGACTTGCCGGCGCCGGTTTCCCCTGTGATCACGCTCATCCCGCGATCGAGTTCAAGATCGAGATGTTCAACGATGGCGTAGTTGTGTACGGACAGGTGCACCAGCATAAAGGCAGCTCCCAGGCTTGAGGTCTGGTTATTTATACAGTGTTTTGTTCAGGCCTGACAATGCCCTCGCTTAGCTCGATTTGCTTGATCGCAAAGTTTTCTTAGCGCATTCAAGAATGACTATTCAGCACTTTTTTGTAAGGACAATCGATTGCAGCCCTTGAAGCCTGATTTTGCGGCCCCATATATCGGGGCAGAAGCGCGAGTCAGGCTCGCGGACGAAATTGAAAGGAGAATTCTATGGCTGACGAACAGACAGTAGATACGCAAAACCCAGATGCCAATCAGGCGCCCGAAGGTTCGGGTGACGACCTGGCGACCCGTGTGCAAGTGCTCGAAGAGCAATTGGCCGCCGCGCAGGATCAGTCTCTGCGTGTTGCCGCCGATCTGCAGAACGTTCGCCGCCGTGCCGAGCAGGACGTAGAGAAAGCGCACAAGTTTGCCCTTGAGAAATTTGCCAGCGACCTGCTGCCGATCGTCGACAGCCTGGAGCGCGGCCTCGAACTGTCGAGCCCGGACGACGAAAGCATCCGTCCGATGCGCGAAGGCATCGAGCTGACCCTGAAAATGTTCCACGACACCCTCAAGCGTTACCAGCTTGAAGCGATCGATCCGCATGGCGAACCGTTCAACGCCGTTCACCATCAGGCGATGGCCATGCAGGAAAGTGCCGACGTCGAGCCGAACAGCGTGTTGAAGGTTTTCCAGAAGGGCTACCAGCTCAATGGTCGCCTGCTGCGCCCGGCGATGGTCGTGGTCAGCAAGGCGCCGGCGCCAGTTTCGCCTTCGATTGACGAGCAGGCTTGAAATTAGCCGCAAGGCCCCCATTTAGAAGTCAAGCGTTTAAGTGCTACCGCAGTCAGCCACCACTGCTGCGGCAACAAAATCCAAAGTTTCGGGAGAGTGAACATGGGCAAAATTATCGGTATCGACCTGGGGACTACCAACTCCTGCGTCTCCGTGCTAGAAAACGGCAAAGCCAAAGTTATTGAAAACGCTGAAGGCGCGCGTACCACGCCGTCGATCATCGCTTACGCCAACGATGGCGAAATCCTGGTAGGTCAGTCGGCCAAGCGTCAGGCTGTAACCAACCCGCACAACACCCTGTACGCGGTAAAGCGTCTGATCGGTCGTCGTTTCGACGAAGAAGTTGTGCAGAAAGACATCCAGATGGTCCCTTACAAGATCGTCAAGGCTGACAACAATGACGCCTGGGTAGAAGTGAACGGCCAGAAAATGGCGCCGCCGCAAATCTCGGCTGAAATTCTGAAGAAAATGAAGAAGACCGCCGAAGACTACCTCGGCGAGGCAGTGACCGAAGCGGTGATCACCGTTCCGGCCTACTTCAACGACAGCCAGCGTCAGGCCACCAAAGACGCCGGCCGCATCGCTGGTCTGGACGTGAAACGTATCATCAACGAACCAACCGCAGCTGCTCTGGCTTACGGTATGGACAAGGCCAAGGGCGATCACACCGTGATCGTTTATGACCTGGGTGGCGGTACCTTCGACGTTTCCGTGATCGAGATCGCTGAAGTTGATGGCGAGCACCAGTTCGAAGTGTTGGCCACCAACGGTGACACCTTCCTCGGCGGTGAAGACTTCGACATTCGTCTGATCGACTACCTCGTTGACGAATTCAAGAAAGAAAGCGGCATGAACCTCAAAGGTGACCCGCTGGCCATGCAGCGCCTGAAAGAAGCCGCTGAGAAAGCCAAGATCGAGCTGTCGTCCGCTCAGTCGACCGACGTCAACCTGCCGTACATCACTGCAGACGCGACCGGTCCTAAGCACCTGAACGTGAAAATCTCCCGTGCCAAGCTCGAAGCACTGGTTGAAGACCTGGTTCAGCGCACCATCGAACCTTGCCGCATTGCGATGAAAGACGCCGGTATCGACGTCAGCGCGATCAACGACGTGATTCTGGTCGGTGGTCAGACTCGTATGCCGCTGGTACAGAAGCTGGTTACCGATTTCTTCGGTAAAGAAGCTCGTAAAGACGTCAACCCGGACGAAGCTGTCGCCATGGGTGCTGCGATTCAGGGCGCTGTTCTGGCCGGTGACGTGAAAGACGTTCTGCTGCTCGACGTCAGCCCGCTGACCCTGGGTATCGAAACCATGGGTGGCGTGATGACCGCGCTGATCGAGAAAAACACCACGATTCCTACCAAGAAATCGCAAGTGTTCTCGACTGCCGACGACAACCAGGGCGCTGTGACCATTCACGTTCTGCAGGGTGAGCGCAAGCAAGCCGCACAGAACAAATCGCTGGGCAAGTTCGACCTGGCCGACATTCCACCAGCTCCACGTGGCGTGCCGCAGATCGAAGTGACCTTCGACATCGACGCCAACGGCATCCTGCACGTCGGCGCGAAAGACAAGGCTACCGGCAAGACCCAGTCGATCGTGATCAAGGCCAACTCCGGTCTGTCCGACGAAGAAATCGAGCGCATGGTGCGTGACGCCGAGGCGAATGCCGAGGAAGACCGCAAGTTCGAAGAGCTGGCCGCTGCCCGTAACCAGGGTGATGCACTGGTGCACTCGACTCGCAAGATGGTCGCTGATGCGGGCGACAAGGTCACCGCTGAAGAGAAGACTGCAATCGAAGCCGCAGTGGTTGCTCTGGAAGCCGCCGTCAAAGGCGACGACAAGGCTGCCATCGAAGCCAAGGTTGAAGAGCTGTCGAAAGTCTCCGCTCCGGTTGCTCAGAAGATGTACGCCGAACAGGCTCAGCCAGCTGATGGCGCGGCCCCGCAAGGCGAATCGGCTGAGAAGGCTGACGACGTTGTCGACGCCGAGTTCGAAGAAGTCAAAGACCACAAGTAAGTTGTTGGTCGCCCGGTTGACTGCCTTGCGGCGGTGACTGGTAGGATGTCGCCGCGCGGGAGCTTGCCTCCCGCGTTGGCGTATCTGGAATACGCGAATTTTTACAGCATGCGACAACGCTCGCGTGTTGGTGGTATGGCCGGGAATGCTCCTGCTTTTCGCGCCGCAGATACCGCATCAATCAAGACCAGGATCGTTGAATTGACGTGAGTTGGGTCCGGGCCTTAATGGGGGCTCAACGAGTTTGGCGAGGCTCAGGAGGGGTTTGCCGAACGTCCTTAAGAGTGCAAAGAACTTATGGCAAAGCGTGACTATTACGAAGTATTGGGTGTCGAGCGGGGCACGAGCGAAGCGGACCTGAAGAAGGCCTATCGCCGCCTGGCCATGAAGCACCACCCCGACCGTAATCCCGGCGACAAAGCTTCGGAAGAAGCATTCAAAGAGGCCAACGAGGCCTATGAAGTGTTGT
This sequence comes from Pseudomonas sp. UF-293, assembly GCF_058245595.1. Classification (NCBI taxonomy): domain Bacteria; kingdom Pseudomonadati; phylum Pseudomonadota; class Gammaproteobacteria; order Pseudomonadales; family Pseudomonadaceae; genus Pseudomonas; species Pseudomonas sp. UF-293. Next base: position 68,028 of record NZ_JBSICA010000013.1, read on the forward strand.
CCGACGCCAGCAAGCGCGCGGCATACGACCAGTACGGTCATGCCGGCGTCGACCCGAGCATGGGTGGCGGCGGTGCCGGTTTCGGTGGCCAGAACTTCTCGGACATCTTCGGCGATGTCTTCAGTGACTTCTTCGGCGGCGGTCGCGGCGGTGCCCGTGGCGGTGCTCAGCGTGGCAGCGATCTGCGCTATACCCTGGAGCTGAATCTGGAAGAAGCGGTGCGCGGCACGTCGGTGAATATCCGCGTTCCGACACTGGTCAACTGCAAGCCGTGCGATGGTTCCGGCGCCAAGAAGGGCTCTTCGCCGACGACGTGCCCGACCTGCGGCGGCATCGGCCAGGTACGCATGCAACAGGGCTTCTTCTCGGTGCAGCAGACCTGCCCGCGCTGCCATGGTCAGGGCAAGATCATTTCCGATCCGTGCGACTCCTGCCACGGCGACGGTCGCGTCGAAGAGTACAAAACCCTGTCGGTCAAAGTACCGGCCGGTGTCGATACGGGCGACCGCATTCGTCTGTCTGGCGAAGGCGAGGCGGGTACCCAGGGCGGGCCGACTGGCGACTTGTACGTTGTGATCAACGTGCGCGAACACGACATCTTCCAGCGTGACGGCAAGCATCTGTTCTGCGAAGTGCCGATCAGCTTCGTCGACGCTGCGCTGGGCGGCGAGCTGGAGATTCCAACCCTCGACGGTCGCGTCAAACTGAAAATCCCTGAAGGCACGCAGACCGGCAAGCAGTTCCGCGTTCGCGGCAAAGGCGTTGCGCCAGTGCGTGGCGGCGGTGCCGGCGACCTGATGTGCCGTGTCGCTGTGGAAACGCCGGTCAATCTCAACCGTCGTCAGCGTGAGCTGCTGGAAGAATTCCGTAGCTCCCTGGCCGACGACAACAGCCACTCGCCGAAAACCACCGGTTGGTTTGACGGTGTGAAGCGTTTCTTCGGCGATTTGTAAGGAGTCGGCATGCGACGTATTGCAGTGATGGGCGCCGCCGGGCGCATGGGCAAGACCCTGATTGAAGCGGTGCAGCAGACGCCGGGCGCCGGTCTGACGGCGGCGGTCGATCGCCCGGACAGCACGCTGGTTGGTGCGGATGCCGGTGAGCTGGCAGCGCTCGGCCGTATCGGCGTGCCGCTGTCCGGTGATCTGGATCGTGTGGTTGAAGAGTTTGATGTGTTGATCGACTTCACTCACCCGACCGTGACCCTGAAAAACCTCGCGTTCTGCCGCAAACACGGCAAAGCGATGATCATCGGCACCACCGGTTTCAGTGTTGAAGAGAAGCAGTTGCTGGCCGAGGCGGGCAAGGATATTCCGATCGTCTTCGCCGCCAACTTCAGCGTCGGCGTCAACCTCTGCCTGAAGTTGCTCGACACCGCTGCGCGCGTGCTGGGCGACGATGTCGATATCGAAATCATGGAAGCCCATCACCGGCACAAGGTCGATGCGCCGTCTGGTACGGCCGTGCGCATGGGTGAAGTGATTGCCGATGCGCTGGGGCGTGATCTGAAGAAGGTCGCGGTCTACGGTCGTGAAGGCCAGACCGGGGCGCGTGAGCGTGAAACCATTGGTTTCGCCACCGTACGTGCAGGCGATATCGTTGGTGATCACACCGTCCTGTTTGCTGCCGATGGCGAGCGCGTCGAGATCACCCACAAGGCTTCGAGCCGCATGACATTCGCCAAGGGCGCGGTGCGTGCGGCGCTGTGGCTGGATGGTCGCGAGCCTGGCCTGTACGACATGCAAGACGTGCTCGACCTGCGTTGAGTCGTTGCTGAACCCGGCGCAAACGTCCCGTTTTGCGCCGGTTTTTACCGCTTGGCGACGACCTGTCGCATTCTCCGGCCTTTAGGGCTCTTTAGCGGTGGACCAAAAACGCCCTTTTCTGTAAGCTACAGCTTTAGTGTGTCCACTAAAAGCGCGCAGAATAATTTCAGTGAAGAAGCGGGGTGACGTGTCCATACGTCACTCCGCTTTTTTACAACCTGCGATTGCCCTTTCATGCGTTATTTACGGGAGGTCTTCTTGACTAAGCCAGCCATACTCGCCCTTGCTGATGGCAGCATTTTTCGCGGCGAAGCCATTGGAGCCGACGGTCAGACCGTTGGTGAGGTGGTGTTCAACACCGCAATGACCGGCTATCAGGAAATCCTTACCGATCCTTCCTACGCCCAACAGATCGTGACCCTGACTTACCCGCACATCGGTAACACCGGCACCACGCCGGAAGATGCCGAGTCCGACCGCGTCTGGTCCGCTGGCCTGGTCATCCGTGACCTGCCGCTGGTAGCGAGCAACTGGCGTAACACGATGTCCCTGTCCGATTACCTGAAAGCCAACAATGTAGTGGCAATCGCCGGTATCGACACCCGTCGCCTGACCCGCATCCTGCGTGAAAAAGGCGCTCAGAACGGCTGCATCATGGCCGGCGACAACATCTCCGAAGAAGCGGCCATTGCCGCTGCGCAAGGCTTCCCCGGCCTGAAGGGCATGGATCTGGCGAAAGTCGTCAGCACCCAGAAGCAATACGAATGGCGCTCGACTGTCTGGGATCTGAAAACCGACAGCCACGCGACCATCGAAGCCTCTGAACTGCCATATCACGTGGTCGCTTACGACTACGGCGTCAAGGTCAACATCCTGCGCATGCTGGTCGAGCGCGGCTGCCGCGTCACCGTAGTGCCTGCACAGACTCCAGCCGCCGATGTGCTGGCGCTGAAGCCGGACGGCGTGTTCCTGTCCAACGGCCCTGGTGACCCGGAGCCATGCGACTACGCGATCCAGGCGATCAAGGAAGTGCTGGAAACCGAGACGCCGGTGTTCGGCATCTGCCTCGGCCACCAGTTGCTGGCCCTGGCCTCCGGCGCCAAGACCCTGAAAATGGGTCACGGCCACCACGGTGCCAACCACCCGGTGCAGGATCTGGACACAGGCGTGGTGATGATCACCAGCCAGAACCACGGTTTCGCGGTAGACGAAGCCACCCTGCCAGCCAACGTGCGTGCGATCCACAAATCGCTGTTCGACGGCACCCTGCAAGGCATCGAGCGCACCGACAAGAGCGCGTTCAGCTTCCAGGGTCACCCTGAAGCGAGCCCGGGCCCGAACGATGTTGCGCCACTGTTCGACCGCTTCATCAACGAGATGGCCAAGCGACGCTAAGCGTTCGCCTTGAGACTGTAGAGAGAAGCCCTCGAGGGCGGCCCCGGTACCGGCGGCCCCTTCGGGACTTCAGAAATCGATCAAGACGGCTTGCCGACTGACCTGCGGATTTGAGTGACAAACCATGCCAAAACGTACAGACATTAAAAGCATCCTGATTCTCGGCGCTGGCCCGATCGTAATCGGCCAGGCCTGCGAATTCGACTACTCCGGCGCCCAGGCCTGCAAGGCCCTGCGCGAAGAGGGTTACCGCGTCATCCTGGTGAACTCCAATCCGGCCACCATCATGACCGACCCGGACATGGCCGACGCCACCTACATCGAGCCGATCAAGTGGCAGACCGTTGCCAAGATCATCGAGAAGGAGCGTCCGGACGCCGTTCTGCCGACCATGGGCGGCCAGACTGCATTGAACTGCGCTCTGGACCTGGAGCGCGAAGGCGTTCTGGAGAAGTTCGGCGTAGAGATGATCGGTGCCAACGCCGACACCATCGACAAGGCTGAAGACCGTTCGCGTTTCGACAAGGCGATGAAATCCATCGGCCTGGCGTGCCCGCGTTCCGGCATCGCGCACAGCATGGAAGAGGCCAACGCGGTTCTCGAAACCCTCGGTTTCCCATGCATCATTCGTCCGTCCTTCACCATGGGCGGCACCGGTGGCGGTATCGCCTACAACCGTGAAGAGTTCGAAGAAATCTGCGCCCGTGGTCTGGACCTGTCGCCGACCAAAGAGCTGTTGATCGACGAATCGCTGATCGGCTGGAAAGAATATGAAATGGAAGTTGTCCGCGACAAAAAGGACAACTGCATCATCGTCTGCTCGATCGAAAACTTCGACCCAATGGGCGTGCACACCGGTGACTCGATCACCGTAGCTCCAGCCCAGACGCTGACCGACAAGGAATACCAGATCCTGCGTAACGCCTCGCTGGCGGTACTGCGCGAGATCGGCGTCGAGACCGGTGGTTCCAACGTTCAATTCGGTATCTGCCCGAACACTGGCCGCATGGTCGTGATCGAAATGAACCCGCGTGTTTCGCGCTCCTCGGCCCTGGCTTCGAAAGCCACCGGTTTCCCGATTGCCAAGGTCGCGGCCAAACTGGCTGTGGGTTACACCCTTGATGAACTGTCGAACGACATCACCGGTGGCAAGACTCCGGCGTCCTTCGAGCCGTCGATCGACTACGTTGTCACCAAGCTGCCACGCTTCGCCTTCGAGAAATTCGCCAAGGCTGACGCGCGCCTGACCACGCAAATGAAGTCGGTCGGTGAAGTCATGGCCATCGGCCGGACCTTCCAGGAATCCCTGCAGAAAGCTCTGCGCGGTCTGGAAGTCGGCGTTTGCGGTCTGGACGAGAAGCTCGATCTGAGCAACCCGGACAGCATGAGCGTGCTCAAGCGCGAACTGACCGTGCCGGGCGCCGAGCGTATCTGGTACGTGGCGGACGCCTTCCGCGCCGGTCTGTCGGTCGAAGACATCTTCGGCATGAACATGATCGACCCTTGGTTCCTGGTGCAGATCGAAGACCTGATCAAGGACGAAGAGAAGGTCAAGACCCTCGGTCTGTCCTCGATCGACCGCGACCTGATGTTCAAGCTCAAGCGCAAAGGCTTCTCCGATCAGCGTCTGGCCAAGCTGCTGGGCGTGACCGAGAAAAACCTGCGCACGCACCGTCAGAAGCTGGAAGTATTCCCGGTCTACAAGCGCGTTGACACCTGCGCAGCCGAATTCGCCACCGACACCGCTTATCTGTACTCGACCTACGAGGAAGAGTGCGAAGCAGCGCCATCGGGTCGCGACAAGATCATGATTCTGGGTGGCGGTCCGAACCGTATCGGTCAGGGTATCGAGTTCGACTACTGCTGCGTTCACGCTGCTCTCGCCCTGCGCGAAGACGGCTACGAAACCATCATGGTCAACTGCAACCCGGAAACCGTTTCCACCGACTACGACACTTCCGACCGTCTGTACTTCGAGCCGGTAACCCTGGAAGACGTACTGGAAATCTGCCGCGTCGAGAAGCCGAAAGGCGTGATCGTCCAGTACGGCGGCCAGACTCCGCTGAAGCTGGCTCGCGCTCTGGAAGCTGCTGGCGTGCCGATCATCGGTACCAGCCCTGACGCCATCGACCGCGCCGAAGACCGCGAGCGCTTCCAGCAAATGGTTGAGCGCCTGAACCTGCGTCAGCCGCCAAACGCCACCGTGCGCAGCGAAGACGAAGCGGTTCGTGCTGCGGCGAAGATCGGTTACCCGCTGGTGGTGCGCCCGTCCTACGTGCTGGGCGGCCGTGCGATGGAAATCGTTTACAAGGAAGACGAGCTCAAGCGTTACCTGCGTGACGCGGTGCAAGTGTCCAACGACAGCCCGGTGCTGCTCGACCACTTCCTCAACTGCGCCATCGAAATGGACGTGGACGCGGTTTGCGACGGTAAAGACGTAGTGATCGGCGCGATCATGCAGCACATCGAACAGGCGGGCGTTCACTCCGGTGACTCCGCGTGCTCGCTGCCGCCGTACTCGCTGCCAGCGCACATCCAGGACGAGATGCGCGAACAGGTCAAGAAAATGGCCCTGGAACTGGGCGTTGTCGGCCTGATGAACGTGCAGTTGGCTTTGCAGGGCGAAGACATCTACGTCATCGAAGTCAACCCGCGTGCCTCGCGTACCGTGCCGTTCGTTTCCAAGTGCATCGGTGTTTCCCTGGCGATGATCGCTGCCCGCGTCATGGCCGGTAAAACCCTGAAGGAAATTGGCTTCACCAAGGAAATCATCCCGAACTTCTACAGTGTGAAAGAGGCCGTGTTCCCGTTCGCCAAGTTCCCTGGCGTTGACCCGATCCTCGGCCCAGAGATGAAGTCGACAGGTGAAGTGATGGGCGTCGGCGACACCTTCGGCGAAGCATTCGCCAAGGCGCAGATGGGTGCCAGCGAAGTACTGCCGACCGGCGGTACCGCGTTCATCAGCGTGCGCGATGACGACAAGCCACTGGTTGCAGGCGTGGCCCGTGATCTGATCAACTTGGGCTTCGAAGTGGTCGCCACTGCCGGCACTGCCAAGCTGATCGAAGCCGCAGGTCTGAAAGTGCGTCGCGTGAACAAGGTGACCGAGGGTCGTCCGCACGTGGTCGACATGATCAAGAATGACGAAGTCACGCTGATCATCAACACCACCGAAGGTCGTCAGTCGATCGCCGATTCGTACTCCATTCGTCGCAACGCCCTGCAGCACAAGATCTATTGCACCACCACTATTGCTGCGGGCGAAGCGATCTGCGAAGCGCTGAAGTTCGGTCCGGAAAAGACCGTGCGCCGCTTGCAGGATCTACACGCAGGATTGAAGGCATGAGCATAACCAAATACCCAATGACTGTTCAGGGCGCCAAAGCCTTGGAAGAAGAGCACGCGTTTCTCACCAAGGTCGAGCGCCCGCGCTTGAGTCAGGCTATTGGCGAGGCACGCGAGCTCGGTGATCTCAAGGAAAACGCTGAATACCATGCCGCTCGCGAAGAGCAGGGCATGGTCGAGGCGCGGGTTCGTGATATCGAAGGCCGTATGCAGAACGCGGTGGTGATCGACGTCACGACCATCCCGCACACCGGCAAAGTGATATTCGGCACCACCGTTGAGATCGCCAATGTCGAAACCGATGAGAGCGTTACTTACCAGATCGTGGGTGAGGATGAGGCGGACATCAAACTCGGCAAGATTTCGGTCGGTTCGCCGATCGCCCGCGCCTTGATTGCCAAGGAAGAGGGCGACACGGTCGTCGTAAAAACGCCGGGCGGCGATATCGAGTATGAGATTGTCGAAGTTCGTCACATCTGAAAGAAGGCGCCCGCTGCATGCGGGCGCCATGCTTTGGCAACTGACCCAGATGCTTTGGGTCGGTGGTCTATGGTTGATTCATATCGGTTTGCAGCCGGCGTTGGGCCAGATCGGTCTCGCGCCGCTGTTGATCGACGAAGTCGCCAGTGCATTCGAAGTGCTGGTGGTGGGGTTCGCCGCTCTGTGCGTGATCTTTCAGGCTTTGGTGCTGGTACAGGCCGAGGGCCTCGGCAGTCTATGGCGGGATTTTCGCGGGCAGGTGCTGTTGATGGCGTTGTACGCGTGCGCGATGTATGTCGCCGTGCGTGTCGGCTGGCCGGATGCGCAGCGCTGGCAGGTATTCAGTTATCTGGTGCTGGGGTTTTCCGGCTTGGTGCTGGTGATGCAGCCGGTGCCGGGATGGGGTGGCAGGGTGCGCGAAGCACACCCTTGACCCTGCGCATCACTTGAAGCGATGAACGTTCGACAGCTGCTTGTTGGCGCTGAAGTTCTTGCGGTAGACCAGAGCCATCTTGCCGATGACCTGAACCAGGTCCGCTTTACCGACCTTGCACAGCTCGGCGATGTGCGCCAGGCGCGACTCGCGATCAAGAATGTTGAGCTTGATCTTGATCAGCTCGTGATCCGCCAAGGCGCGTTCAAGTTCGGCTAAAACACCTTCAGTCAAACCGTTGTCCGCCACCGTCAACACTGGTTTGAGGTGGTGGCCGATGGATTTGTACTGTTTTTTCTGCTCTGGAGTGAGCGGCATAATCTGACCCTTTCGTCTGGATTCTGTAAAATGGCGGCCATTTTACCCGAGGGTTCGTGGATCCGCCCAACTAATCACGACCCTAATCATCGAGGTGCCCAATGGCGCGTTCCAAGACAAGCCTTGGTTGGCTGAAAAGACATGTCAACGATCCTTATGTGAAGCAGGCGCAGAAGGATGGCTACCGCTCGCGTGCAAGTTACAAGCTTCTGGAAATCCAGGAAAAATACAAACTCATCCGTCCGGGCATGAGCGTGGTCGACCTCGGCGCGGCGCCGGGTGGCTGGTCCCAGGTGACCAGTCGGTTGATCGGTGGCCAGGGGCGTCTGATCGCTTCGGACATCCTGGAAATGGACAGCATTCCGGACGTGCATTTTATCCAGGGCGACTTCACTGAGGACGCGGTGCTCGCTGAAATCCTGGAGGCCGTGGGTAATTCGCAGGTGGACCTTGTGATTTCCGATATGGCCCCCAATATGAGTGGTACGCCCGAAGTGGATATGCCCAAGGCCATGTTCCTCTGTGAACTGGCTCTGGACCTGGCGGAACGGATCCTCAAGCCCGGTGGCAACTTCGTCATCAAGATTTTTCAGGGCGAAGGCTTCGACGTTTATCTGAAGGATGCTCGGAAGAAATTCGACAAGATCCAGATGATCAAGCCAGACTCTTCCCGTGGCAGCTCCCGCGAGCAGTACATGCTGGCTTGGGGTTATCGCGGCGGTGATGCGTAAAACGAGGTTTTTCGGCAGGGCGATAGGTTTTTCATATTTCGCTCTGCGTGCATAAGCGAATATTGTGTAGAAAGTGTTTCACAAAGGGTTACAGACGGCGCCTGCCAGAGTTGTAGGTAATGTAGTAAGTTAGGCCGGTGAATATCATGCGAAGCGCGCGCCAGTAGCGGAGCTTGCTTCAGAGGGTAGTTAATTGAACGATATGGCAAAGAATCTGATCCTGTGGTTGATCATCGCGGCAGTCCTGGTGACGGTGATGAACAACTTCTCCAGCCCTAACGAGCCGCAGACCCTCAACTATTCCGACTTCATCCAGCAGGTCAAGGATGGCAAGGTCGAGCGCGTAGCCGTTGATGGCTATGTGATTACCGGCAAGCGCACCGATGGCGACAGCTTCAAGACCATTCGTCCGGCAATTCAGGACAATGGCCTGATCGGCGATCTGGTCGACAATCACGTTGTGGTTGAAGGCAAGCAGCCTGAACAGCAAAGCATCTGGACCCAGCTGCTGGTGGCCAGCTTCCCGATCCTGGTGATCATCGCGGTGTTCATGTTCTTCATGCGCCAGATGCAGGGCGGTGCGGGGGGCAAGGGCGGGCCGATGAGCTTTGGCAAGAGCAAGGCACGTCTGCTCTCCGAAGATCAGGTGAAAACCACTTTGGCTGACGTTGCCGGTTGCGACGAAGCCAAGGAAGAAGTCGGCGAGCTGGTTGAGTTCCTGCGTGATCCGGGCAAGTTCCAGCGTCTGGGCGGCCGAATCCCGCGCGGTGTGCTGATGGTCGGCCCACCGGGTACCGGTAAAACCTTGCTGGCCAAGGCAATTGCCGGCGAAGCGAAAGTGCCGTTCTTCACCATTTCCGGTTCTGACTTCGTCGAAATGTTCGTCGGTGTCGGCGCCAGCCGCGTCCGCGACATGTTCGAGCAGGCCAAGAAGCACGCCCCTTGCATCATCTTCATCGACGAAATCGATGCCGTAGGTCGCCATCGTGGCGCCGGCATGGGTGGTGGTCACGACGAGCGTGAGCAGACTCTCAACCAGTTGCTGGTGGAGATGGACGGCTTCGAAATGAACGACGGCATCATCGTGATTGCTGCAACCAACCGTCCGGACGTACTCGACCCTGCGCTGCTGCGTCCGGGCCGTTTCGACCGTCAGGTGGTGGTTGGCTTGCCAGACATTCGTGGTCGTGAGCAGATTCTGAAGGTGCACATGCGCAAAGTGCCAATGGGCGACGACGTTGCTCCGGCAGTGATCGCACGTGGTACCCCAGGCTTCTCCGGTGCTGACCTGGCGAACCTGGTCAACGAAGCTTCGCTGTTCGCCGCCCGTAGCGGCAAGCGTATCGTCGAGATGAAAGAGTTCGAACTGGCAAAAGACAAGATCATGATGGGCGCCGAGCGCAAATCCATGGTCATGTCCGAGAAAGAAAAACAGAACACTGCTTACCACGAAGCTGGCCACGCCATCGTTGGTCGCGTCGTGCCTGAACATGATCCGGTGTACAAGGTGTCGATCATTCCGCGCGGTCGCGCGCTGGGTGTGACCATGTTCCTGCCGGAAGAAGATCGCTACAGCCTGTCCAAACGTGCGCTGATCAGCCAGATCTGCTCGTTGTACGGTGGCCGTATCGCTGAAGAAATGACTCTGGGTTTCGATGGTGTGACCACCGGTGCATCCAACGACATCATGCGCGCGAGTCAGATTGCCCGGAACATGGTGACCAAGTGGGGTCTGTCGGAAAAACTTGGTCCGCTGATGTATGCCGAAGAAGAGGGCGAAGTGTTCCTCGGTCGCGGCGGTGGCGGCCAGGCTGCCAGCTTCTCCGGTGAGACTGCCAAGCTGATCGACTCCGAAGTACGCAGCATCATCGATCAGTGCTACGGCACCGCCAAGCAGATCCTCACGGATAACCGTGACAAGCTCGATGCCATGGCTGATGCGCTGATGAAGTACGAAACCATCGATGCCGAGCAGATCGACGACATCATGGCCGGCCGCACACCTCGCGAGCCTCGCGACTGGTCGGGTGGCAATGGTACGCCTCCGCCGCCTGTGGTGCAGGATGAGCGTCCGGAAAAACCGATTGGTGGTCCGGCTGCTGACGTTTAAGGTTTGAAATGACTTCTGTTCAGTCCCTGACCCGGTTGCCTTGCGGCAACCGGGTTCTTGATTTGGCCCAGACGCATGTCATGGGCATTCTCAATGTCACTCCAGATTCTTTCTCCGATGGCGGCCGCTATAGTCAGCTTGACGCGGCTCTGCGCCACGCGGAAGCCATGGTGCTTGCCGGTGCGACGCTGATCGATGTCGGCGGCGAATCGACCCGGCCAGGTGCACGAGCGGTTTCTCCGTTGGAGGAGCTCGAACGCGTCGCGCCGATTGTCGAGCTGATCAACCGCGAGCTGGATGTCATCATCTCGGTCGATACTTCCACGCCAGCAGTCATGCGTGAAACCGCACGACTCGGCGCCGGATTGATCAATGATGTGCGTTCGCTGCGTCGCGATGGCGCGCTGGATGCGGCGGCGGCGACCGGATTGCCGGTCTGCCTCATGCACATGCTCGGCGAGCCGGGCGATATGCAGGATAATCCGCAGTATCAGGACGTTACTCGCGAGGTTGGTGGGTTTCTTGCCGAGCGTATGGATCAATGCGCCCAAGCGGGCATTCCCGCCGAGCGGATCATTCTTGATCCCGGCTTCGGCTTCGCCAAGACCCTGCAGCACAATCTAAGCTTGTTCAAGCACATGGAGGCCTTGCATGCGCTGGGGCGGCCATTGCTGGTAGGTGTTTCGCGCAAGAGTATGATTGGCCATGCCTTGAACCGTCCTGTGGGCGAGCGTCTCTATGGTGGCCTGGCGCTGGCTGCGCTGGCGTCGGTCAAGGGGGCGCGGATATTGCGCGTCCACGACGTGGCGGAAACTGTCGATGTAGTGCGAATGATCGCGGCCGTAGAATCAGCCGAATAAGAATGATGGAGCGCTTATGAGCAAGAAATATTTTGGTACCGACGGCATTCGCGGTCGTGTTGGTGAATACCCGATCACGCCTGACTTCATGCTCAAGCTCGGCTGGGCGGCCGGCATGGCTTTCCGCAAGATGGGTGCCTGCAAGGTGCTGGTAGGCAAGGACACGCGGATCTCCGGCTATATGTTCGAGTCTGCGCTCGAGGCCGGGCTGACCTCGGCAGGTGCCGATGTGATGCTGCTTGGTCCGATGCCGACGCCGGCCATCGCCTATCTTTCGCGTACCTTCCAGGCTGAAGCCGGTATCGTGATCAGTGCCTCGCACAATCCGCATGACGACAACGGTATCAAGTTCTTCTCCGGCAAAGGCACCAAGCTGCCGGATGAATTGGAGTTGATGATCGAAGAGTTGCTCGATACGCCGATGACTGTCGTCGAGTCGAGCAAGATCGGCAAGGTATCGCGAATCAATGATGCATCGGGTCGCTACATCGAGTTCTGCAAGAGCAGCGTGCCTACCGGGACCAATTTCGCCGGCCTGAAGATCGTTATCGACTGCGCGCATGGTGCGACCTATAAGGTAGCGCCGAGCGTCTTCCGTGAATTGGGTGCCGAAGTCGTCGTGCTTTCTGCGCAGCCGAACGGGCTGAACATCAACGATAACTGCGGTTCCACACACATGGGGCCGTTGCAGGCTGCGGTGCTGGCCGAGCATGCTGACCTCGGTATCGCCTTTGATGGTGATGGCGATCGGGTATTGATGGTTGATCACACCGGCACCATCGTTGATGGTGACGATCTGCTGTTTATCATTGCCCGCGATCTGCATGAGCGTGGCAAGTTGCAGGGTGGCGTCGTCGGTACATTGATGAGCAATCTTGGTCTCGAGCTGGCCTTGGCGGATCTGTCGATCCCGTTCGTTCGCGCCAATGTCGGTGACCGCTACGTGATTGCCGAACTGCAAGAGCGCAACTGGCTCGTTGGCGGGGAAAACTCCGGGCATGTGGTCTGCTTCAATCACACCACCACGGGCGACGCGATCATCGCTGCCCTACAGGTGTTGATGGCTCTGAAATCCCGCAATGAAGGTCTCGCCCAAACCCGACAGGCCTTGCGCAAGTGCCCTCAGGTGCTGATCAACGTCCGCTTCGGTGGCGGTGACAGCCCGCTGGAACATCCGGCTGTCAAGGAGGCCAGTGCCCGTGTAACTCAGGCGATGGCGGGGCGCGGTCGCGTGCTTCTGCGCAAGTCCGGCACAGAGCCTCTGGTGCGCGTAATGGTCGAAGGCGAGGACGAAAACCAGGTTCGCGGCTATGCCGAAGAGCTGGCAAAACTGGTAACCGAAGTTTCTGCCTGATACGGCTTGCAAGCCATGATTGTGTTGGGTAACATCTGCGCCCACTTTGACCGACGAGGTACAGCATGCGTCGCCCTATGGTAGCTGGTAACTGGAAGATGCACGGTACCCGCGCCAGCGTCGCTGAGCTGATCAACGGCCTTCGTCATCTGGCCTTGCCTAGCGGTGTTGATGTCGCGGTGTTCCCGCCTTGCTTGTATATCAATCAAGTGATTGATGGCTTGAAAGGCAAGTCGATTTCGGTCGGCGCGCAGAATTCTGCGGTGGAAGCCATGCAAGGTGCGTTGACTGGTGAGATTGCTCCCAGCCAACTGGTGGATGCAGGTTGTTCCCTGGTGCTTGTCGGGCACTCCGAACGCCGCCAGATTCTCGGCGAGCGAGACGGGATGCTGAATCGCAAGTTCGCAGCGGCACAGGCATGTGGCTTGATTCCGGTGTTGTGTGTAGGGGAGACCCTCGAGCAGCGCGAAGCCGGAAAAACTCTTGAAGTTGTCGGGCGTCAGCTGGGCAGCATCATCGAGGAGCTGGGTGTCGGTGCCTTTGCCAAGGCAGTTATTGCTTACGAGCCGGTCTGGGCCATTGGTACCGGGCTGACTGCAACGCCGCAACAGGCTCAGGATGTGCATAAGGCCATTCGCGAGCAGTTGGCGGCAGAGAATTCTGAAGTCGCACGAGGTGTGCGGCTTCTATACGGCGGCAGCGTGAAGGCGGCCAATGCGGTCGAACTGTTCGGCATGCCGGATATCGATGGGGGGCTCATTGGTGGAGCTTCCCTGAATGCAGATGAGTTCGGTGCGATCTGTCGCGCCGCGGGAAGCTGAAAAAATGCTGGAAACAGTCGTAGTCGTTTTTCATCTGCTGGGTGCATTGGGCGTAGTTGCTCTGGTTTTGCTGCAGCAGGGTAAGGGTGCGGATGCTGGTGCGTCTTTCGGAGCAGGTGCTTCAAATACTGTGTTCGGAAGCCAAGGTTCCTCTACCTTTCTTAGTAAGTTTACTGCTATACTTGCCGCCGGTTTCTTCATAACCAGCTTGGGGTTAGGTTACTTTGCTAAAGAGAAAGCTCATCAGCTGACTCAAGCAGGTCTGCCAGATCCAGCAGTGTTGGAAGTACCTAAGCAACAACCGGCTTCTGATGATGTCCCGGTGCTTCAAGAGCAAAAGTCGGCTACTCCAGCGACTGACGTGCCTCCAGCTCAAGAGCAGAAGTAAGAAGAGCTTCAAACGTAGTATTGCCGAGGTGGTGGAATTGGTAGACACGCAACCTTGAGGTGGTTGTGCCCATAGGGTGTAGGGGTTCGAGTCCCCTTCTCGGTACCAATTAGTCAGGAGAGCCCGCTGTTGCGGGCTTTCTTGCAGGTGGAAGGTTACATTGACCCTAAAAGGGATCGGTCGTATACTTCCGCCCCAGCTTTGTCGCGGGGTGGAGCAGTCTGGTAGCTCGTCGGGCTCATAACCCGAAGGTCGTCGGTTCAAATCCGGCCCCCGCAACCAGTTTAAGGAGCCCCTTTTAAGGGGCTTTTTGTTAGCTGGATACTTTCAACGCCGCTGTTCGACGGCGTTTCAAGGATGGGCGTTATGCCCATTTTTTTATTTTGCAAAGCATGCACATATCATGCACTAGGGGGTTCAGGTGTCGAGCAAGCTAGAAGAGTTGCAGGCCTTGCTGGCCCCGGTGGTCGTGGCCCTGGGCTATGAATGCTGGGGTATCGAGTTTTCGGCTCAGGGTCGGCACTCGATGTTGCGCGTTTATATCGATAAAGAGGGTGGCGTGCTGGTGGACGATTGCGCCATTGTCAGCCGTCAGATCAGCGGTGTTCTGGATGTTGAAGATCCGATCTCCGTTGAATACACCCTTGAAGTTTCCTCGCCTGGCATGGAGCGCCCGCTGTTCACTCTTGAGCAGTTTGCCAAATTTGCCGGTGAACAAGTGAAGATCAAGCTGCGCTCGCCTTTCGAAGGTCGACGCAACTTTCAGGGCCTTCTGCGCGGTGTAGAAGAGCAGGACGTCGTGGTGCAGGTAGAAGATCACGAGTTCCTGTTGCCGATCGATATGATCGACAAGGCCAACATTATTCCCAGTTTTGACTGAGACGCGGATCCCGCGGATCCAATGGCTTGCGAAAGGCGAGGCGTACGATGAGCAAAGAAGTACTGCTGGTTGTTGAGTCGGTATCCAATGAAAAGGGTGTACCGGCAAGCGTAATTTTTGAAGCGCTGGAGCTGGCTCTGGCCACTGCTACCAAAAAGCGGTTCGAAGACGAAGTGGACCTGCGTGTGGAAATCAACCGCCACACCGGTTCCTACGAAACATTCCGTCGCTGGACGGTCGTCGAAGAGAATGATCTCGACGATCCGGCCATCGAGACCTGGCCAAGCAAGGTTGCCGAAACGCATCCTGGCGCCAAGGTCGGTGACGTCGTCGAAGAGAAAATCGAGTCCATCGAGTTCGGCCGCATCGCTGCACAGACTGCCAAGCAGGTCATCGTGCAGAAAGTTCGCGAAGCCGAGCGCGCTCAAGTGGTCGACGCCTATCGCGAGCGCTTGGGAGAAATCATCTCCGGCACCGTGAAAAAAGTTACCCGCGACAACGTGATCGTCGATCTGGGCAACAACGCTGAAGCGTTGCTGGCCCGTGAAGACATTATTTCTCGCGAAACCTTCCGTGTCGGCGTGCGTCTGCGCGCGCTGCTCAAGGAAATCCGCACCGAGAACCGCGGCCCGCAGCTGATCCTGTCGCGAACCGCGCCGGAAATGCTGATCGAGCTGTTCCGTATCGAAGTGCCGGAAATTGCTGAAGGCCTCATCGAGGTCATGGCCGCCTCCCGTGATCCGGGTTCGCGCGCCAAGATCGCCGTCCGCTCCAAGGACAAGCGCATCGACCCACAAGGTGCCTGCATCGGTATGCGCGGTTCGCGCGTCCAGGCGGTATCGGGTGAGTTGGGCGGTGAGCGTGTTGATATCGTACTGTGGGACGACAACCCGGCCCAGTTCGTCATCAACGCCATGTCCCCGGCCGAGGTTGCGGCAATTATCGTTGACGAAGATGCCCATGCCATGGACATCGCCGTTGGCGCAGACAATCTGGCTCAGGCCATTGGTCGCGGTGGTCAGAACGTGCGTCTGGCCAGCCAGTTGACTGGCTGGACCCTGAACGTGATGACCGAATCGGACATCCAGGCTAAGCAGCAAGCAGAAACCGGCGACATCCTGCGCAACTTCATCGACGAGCTGGAGGTCGACGAAGAACTGGCTCAGGTGCTGGTAGATGAAGGCTTCACCAGCCTGGAAGAGATTGCCTACGTACCGGTGGAGGAGATGCTCAACATCGACGGCTTTGACGAGGACATCGTCAACGAGCTTCGTGCTCGCGCCAAGGATCGCTTGTTGACCAAAGCCATCGCTACTGAGGAAAAGCTGGCAGACGCCCATCCGGCCGAAGACCTGCTCTCGCTTGAGGGTATGGACAAGGATTTGGCGATGGAACTGGCGGTGCGCGGCGTAATTACCCGCGAAGACCTGGCCGAGCAGTCTATTGACGACCTGCTCGACATCGACGGCATTGACGATGATCGTGCCGGCAAGTTGATCATGGCCGCCCGAGCCCACTGGTTCGAGTAATTAGGCGCGGCCTGAGGAGAGAAGTGCATGACGCAAGTCACGGTGAAACAACTGGCCGATGAGGTCAAAACACCGGTAGAGCGCCTGTTGCAGCAGATGCGTGAGGCAGGTCTGCCGCACACCGCCGCCGACGAAAATGTGACTGACAGTGAGAAGCAATCCCTGCTGACTCACTTGAAGAGCAGTCACAAGGCGAAAGTGGAAGAACCACGCAAGATCACGCTGCAGCGTAAAACCACCAGCACCCTGCGTGTGGCTGGTAGCAAGAGCATCAGCGTTGAAGTTCGCAAGAAGAAAGTTTTCGTACAGCGTAGCCCGGAAGAAATCGAAGCCGAGCGCAAGCGTGAACTGGATGAGCGTCGCGCAGTAGAAAATGCTGCCCGTCAGAAGGCTGAAGAAGAAGCCAAGCAACGCGCCGAAGAAGAAGCGCGTCGCCAGCCTGCTGCTGCGCAAACCGCTGCCAGCGATGCCGTTGCGGCGCCGGCTGCTGCCGAACCTGTTCGCGAAAGCGCACCGGTGGCTGCTGCTCCTGCTCCATCGGCTGACGTTCGCAACAAGCAGAACGAACAGCGCCGTCCGGACAAGCCACGTGCCGACGATAACAATCGTCGCAGCGGTGGCGGTGATGGCGAGCGCAAAAACGCTCCGCATCGCGCATCGGTCAAAGAAAAAGCCCCGGCGCCACGTGTGGCGCCACGCACTACCGACGAAGAAAGCGATGGCTTCCGTCGTGGTGGTCGCGGCAAGGCCAAGCTGAAGAAGCGCAACGCCCACGGTTTCCAGAGCCCGACCGGCCCTGTCGTGCGTGATGTGCAGATCGGCGAGACCATCACGGTTGGCGATCTGGCCAACCAGATGTCGGTCAAAGCGGCTGAAATCATCAAGTTCATGTTCAAACTGGGTACCCCAGCGACCATCAACCAGGTGCTTGATCAGGAAACTGCTCAACTGGTAGCCGAAGAACTGGGCCACAAAGTGACCCTGGTCAGCGACACCGCTCTGGAAGATTCCCTGGCCGAGTCCCTGAAGTTTGAAGGTGAGTCGTTCTCCCGTGCACCAGTCGTGACCGTAATGGGCCACGTTGACCACGGTAAGACTTCCCTGCTCGACTACATCCGTCGTGCCAAGGTAGCTGCTGGCGAAGCCGGCGGTATCACTCAGCACATCGGTGCGTACCACGTTGAGACTGATCGCGGCATGGTCACTTTCCTCGATACCCCGGGTCACGCCGCGTTTACCGCAATGCGTGCCCGTGGTGCCAAGGCGACCGACATCGTGATCCTCGTGGTTGCAGCGGACGACGGCGTGATGCCGCAAACCATCGAAGCGGTTCAGCATGCTCAGGCAGCTGGCGTGCCGCTGGTGGTTGCAGTGAACAAGATCGACAAGCCGGGCGCCGATCTCGATCGCATCCGCAGCGAGCTGTCGGTGCACGGCGTGACTTCCGAAGACTGGGGTGGCGACACACCATTCGTTCCGGTTTCGGCGAAGATGGGTACTGGCGTGGACGAGCTGCTTGAAGCCGTTCTGCTGCAGGCCGAAGTTCTCGAACTGAAAGCTACTCCATCGGCTCCTGGCCGTGGTGTGGTGGTTGAATCGCGTCTCGACAAGGGTCGTGGCCCGGTGGCAACCGTGCTTGTTCAGGACGGTACGCTGCGTCAAGGCGACATGGTTCTGGTCGGTTCGAACTACGGCCGTGTACGTGCCATGCTCGACGAGAACGGCAAGCCAATCAAGGAAGCCGGTCCTTCCATCCCTGTCGAGATCCTCGGCCTGGACGGTACCCCGGACGCTGGCGACGAGATGAGCGTGGTTGCCGACGAGAAGAAAGCCCGTGAAGTGGCTCTATTCCGTCAAGGCAAGTTCCGCGAGGTCAAACTGGCTCGCGCTCACGCCGGCAAGCTGGAAAACATCTTCGAAAACATGGGTCAGGCCGAGAAGAAGACGCTCAACATCGTCCTCAAATCCGACGTCCGTGGTTCGCTGGAAGCGTTGAACGGTGCCTTGAATGGCCTGGGCAACGACGAAGTTCAAGTGCGCGTCGTGGGTGGCGGTGTCGGTGGTATCACCGAGTCCGACGCCAACCTGGCACTGGCTTCCAACGCTGTTCTGTTCGGCTTCAACGTGCGTGCCGATGCCGGCGCTCGCAAGATCGTCGAGCAGGAAGGTCTGGATATGCGTTACTACAACGTGATCTACGACATCATCGAAGACGTCAAGAAAGCCCTGACCGGCATGCTCGGCAGCGATGTTCGCGAGAACATCCTGGGTGTGGCCGAAGTGCGTGACGTGTTCCGTTCGCCGAAGTTTGGCGCGATCGCCGGTTGCATGGTGATCGAAGGTGTCGTGCACCGTAACCGTCCGATCCGTGTATTGCGTGAAGACATCGTTATCTTCGAAGGCGAGCTGGAATCCCTGCGCCGCTTCAAGGATGACGCTTCCGAAGTACGTGCCGGCATGGAATGCGGTATCGGCGTGAAGAGCTACAACGACGTCAAAGTCGGTGACAAGATCGAAGTCTTCGAGAAGGTTCAGGTTGCTCGCAGCCTCTGACTCGCGCACTTCAAGGGCCACGATGGGCCGTAGCATGCAAATGCACGGCACAGCGTCCGGACTCTAAACGCAACGCCCGGTCTGGCTTTTGTCAGGCCGGGCGTTTGCCGCTTTCAGACCTTGCGGGTTTCACCGCTGGGCAGTAACAGGTAACAAATCATGGCAAAAGAATACAGCCGTACCCAACGTATCGGCGATCAGATGCAGCGCGAGCTGGCGCAACTGATCCGTCGCGAAGTCAAAGACCCGCGCGTCGGCCTGGTCACCATCACCGCTGTGGAAGTGTCCCGTGACGTCGGTCACGCGAAGATTTTCATCACCGTGATGGGCCAGGACAACGCTGAAGACATCGCGCAAAGCATCAAGGTGCTCAATGCCGCCGCAGGCTTCCTGCGCATGCAGTTGGCCCGCGAAATGAAGCTGCGCAGCGTGCCGCAACTGCACTTCCACTACGACGAATCCGTCGTGCGTGGTGCGCACCTGTCGGCGCTGATCGAGCGCGCCGTCGCTGAAGACAATCAGCACGTTGCCGCTCCAGCCCCTGAAGACACCAAGGAGTAACTCGGTGGCTCAGGTCAAACGTATCCGTCGTAACGTCAGCGGCATCATCCTGCTCGACAAGCCGTTGGGGTTTACCTCCAACGCTGCCTTGCAGAAGGTGCGCTGGCTGCTCAATGCCGAGAAGGCCGGGCACACCGGCAGCCTCGACCCACTGGCCACCGGCGTGTTGCCGCTGTGCTTTGGCGAGGCGACCAAATTCTCGCAGTACCTGCTCGATTCCGACAAGGGCTATGAAACCCTGGCGCAACTGGGCAAGACCACCACCACGGCCGATGCCGAAGGTGAGGTTTTGCAGGAGCGTCCGGTGACCGTTGGTCGCGCCGATGTCGAAGCGGTTCTGCCGAAATTTCGTGGGCAAATCAGTCAGATACCGCCGATGTACTCGGCACTCAAGCGTGATGGCCAGCCGCTGTACAAACTGGCACGTGCAGGCGAAGTAGTGGAGCGCGAACCGCGTTCTGTTACTATTGCGCGCTTGGAATTGCTGGCCTTCGAAGGCGATACTGCGCGGCTTGCGGTGGACTGCAGCAAGGGCACCTATATTCGAACCCTGGTGGAGGATATCGGTGAGCAACTCGGTTGTGGTGCGTACGTCGCAGAATTGCGTCGGACCCAGGCCGGGCCTTTCACCCTGGCACAGACCGTGACCCTCGAAGAGCTGGAAGCGGTACATGCCGAAGGCGGCAACGAAGCGGTTGACCGTTTCCTGATGCCATCGGACAGCGGGCTGCAGGATTGGCCGCTGCTGCACTTTTCCGAAGCGAGCGCGTTCTACTGGCTCAACGGCCAGCCGGTGCGTGCCCCGGATGCGCCGAAATTCGGCATGGTGCGGGTACAGGATCACAATGGTCGCTTCATCGGTATCGGTGAAGTGAGCGAAGACGGGCGCATCGCGCCGCGTCGCTTGATTCGGTCAGAATGACCGGAACCGGTCTGCGCAAGCGGGCCGGCGAGTGTGGCTGTTAACAGGCATGGTCACTACTCATTTATAGATACAGGGATTTGTCCCTGGCCTGTTGAAGCTGTTTCCCTGAAACAGTTTCCTGATAAGGAAGGATTGCCTCATGGCTCTCGACGTTCAAGAAAAAGCTCAAATCGTTGCTGACTACCAGCAAGCTGTTGGTGACACTGGTTCGCCAGAAGTGCAGGTTGCACTGCTGACCGCCAACATCAACAAACTGCAAGGTCACTTCAAGGCCAACGGTAAAGATCACCACTCCCGTCGTGGTCTGATCCGCATGGTTAACCAGCGTCGCAAGCTGCTGGACTACCTGAAAGGCAAGGACGTAAGCCGGTACGCCGCGCTGATCGCTCGCCTGGGTCTGCGTCGCTAATCAGCGATTGCGCTATGAGGTTGGTGGTCTGTCGGGCGTCAGCGGTTCTCCGCTGGCGCCTTGCAGGCTCCCAGCCTCAAGTTTTATCTGCAGCATGGCTTTACCTGTAGCACCCGGACAATTGCCATCGGGCCGATTCCCGAGATTGCCCAAGAATTCGCAAGAAACCGTTTCCCCCAAGAGCCACAAAGAAGGTAGGACACCGTGAACCCGGTAATCAAAAAATTCCAGTTCGGTCAATCGACCGTTACCCTCGAGACAGGCCGTATCGCCCGTCAGGCCTCCGGCGCAGTATTGGTCACCGTTGACGACGACGTCAGCGTGTTGGTGACTGTTGTCGGTGCAAAGCAAGCCGATCCGGGCAAGGGCTTCTTCCCTCTGTCCGTGCACTACCAGGAAAAGACTTACGCTGCCGGTAAGATCCCTGGCGGTTTCTTCAAGCGTGAAGGCCGTCCTTCCGAGAAAGAAACCCTGACTTCCCGACTGATCGACCGTCCGATCCGTCCGCTGTTCCCAGAAGGCTTCATGAACGAAGTGCAGGTTGTCTGCACCGTCGTTTCCACCAGCAAGAAGACCGATCCGGACATCGCTGCGATGATCGGTACCTCGGCTGCCCTGGCCATTTCCGGCATTCCATTCGACGGCCCGATCGGCGCCGCTCGCGTGGCTTTCCACGAAAGCACCGGCTACCTGCTGAACCCGACTTACGAGCAGCAGGCCGCTTCGAGCCTGGACATGGTCGTTGCCGGTACTTCCGACGCCGTGCTGATGGTTGAATCGGAAGCCAAAGAGCTGACCGAAGACCAGATGCTGGGTGCGGTACTGTTCGCTCACGACGAATTCCAGGTTGTGATCAACGCTGTTAAAGAACTGGCTGCCGAAGCCGCCAAGCCAACCTGGAACTGGGCTCCTGCGCCAGAAGCCACCGCACTGCTGGGCGCTATCCGCGCCGAGTTCGGCGAAGCGATCTCCCAGGCTTACACCATCACCATCAAGGCCGACCGTTACGCTCGCCTGGGTGAGCTGAAGGATCAAGTGGTTGCCAAGCTGTCCGGTGAAGAAGGCCAGCCTAGCGCTGCTGAAGTCAAAGCAGCTTTCGGCGAAATCGAATACCGCACCGTTCGCGAAAACATCGTCAACGGCAAGCCACGTATCGACGGTCGCGACACCCGCACCGTACGTCCGCTGAACATCGAAGTCGGCGTTCTGCCGAAGACTCACGGTTCGGCACTGTTCACCCGTGGCGAAACTCAGGCACTGGTTGTTGCAACACTGGGCACCGCCCGTGATGCGCAACTGCTGGACACCCTGGAAGGCGAAAAGAAAGACCCGTTCATGCTGCACTACAACTTCCCACCGTTCTCGGTAGGCGAGTGTGGTCGCATGGGTGGCGCCGGTCGTCGCGAAATCGGTCACGGCCGTCTGGCCCGTCGTTCGGTTTCGGCCATGCTGCCAGCCGCTGACGTGTTCCCGTACACCATCCGCGTAGTGTCGGAAATCACCGAATCCAACGGTTCGAGCTCGATGGCTTCCGTATGCGGTGCTTCCCTCGCGCTGATGGACGCTGGTGTACCGATGAAGGCGCCGGTGGCCGGTATCGCGATGGGTCTGGTTAAAGAAGGCGAGAAGTTCGCCGTCCTGACCGACATCCTCGGCGACGAAGATCACCTGGGCGACATGGACTTCAAGGTAGCCGGTACCGCCAAAGGCGTTACCGCGCTGCAGATGGACATCAAGATCAAGGGCATCACCGAAGAGATCATGGAAATCGCTCTGGGCCAGGCCCTTGAAGCGCGCCTGAACATCCTCGGCCAGATGAACCAGATCATTGGCCAGTCGCGTACCGAACTGTCGGCCAACGCTCCGACCATGATCGCGATGAAGATCGACACCGACAAGATCCGTGACGTTATCGGTAAAGGTGGCGCGACCATCCGTGCGATCTGCGAAGAAACCAAGGCTTCGATCGACATCGAAGACGACGGTTCGATCAAGATCTTCGGCGAAACCAAGGATGCCGCAGAAGCTGCTCGTCAGCGCGTTCTGAGCATCACTGCAGAAGCCGAGATCGGCAAGATCTACGTCGGCAAGGTTGAGCGCATCGTCGACTTCGGCGCGTTCGTCAACATCCTGCCGGGCAAGGACGGTCTGGTGCACATCTCGATGCTGAGCGACGCTCGCGTAGAGAAAGTCACCGACATCCTCAAAGAAGGCCAGGAAGTGGAAGTGCTGGTACTGGACGTGGACAACCGCGGCCGTATCAAGCTGTCCATCAAAGACGTGGCAGCTGCCAAGGCTTCGGGCGTTTAATCACCCCAACGCTTTAGCGCAATGAAGATGCCCCCGCCGTGCAAACGGCGGGGGCATTTTTTTGCGTGAAGTAAAAGTCAAAAGATCGCAGCCTGCGGCAGCTCCTACAGAAGCGGTGTGATAACCCGTTCATGTTGGAGCTGCCGCAGGCTGCGATCTTTGCTTTTGTGAAAACCGGTGCTAGGTTTAGCCCACCGCCCGTGTAGCTCAGCCGGTAGAGCAGCGCACTCGTAACGCGAAGGTCGCAGGTTCGATTCCTGTCTCGGGCACCAGCTCCTCAGCGCGACACGTCGATTCATGTTCCGCAGGTCAGCTTTTTGTGCAAGAGATGTAAAGAGCCGTGTAATTCGTCATGCAAACGTCCTATATTCGGTGCCTGCAAGAGCATCGCTTAGCAGTTTTCAGATGATCCCGAATGGTTCCGAAGGCCGGCCAGTCCGCGTCAGAGAGATCCTTGATGATCCAGATCCATCCTCCATTCCTAAGATCAGCGAGAACCCCATGACTGAATTGACCCAAGAGCAACGCCACGAACAAGCGCTGGAAAAATACCTTCTGGATGTGCCGGACCTGAAGGATGAGATCAAGGACCTGAGTCCCGATGATCAGAAAGACCAGATCCAGTGGGCCTTCGAAGACGAAGCCGAAGCGCAGGGCTTGCAGCCGTGGGAGCTGACCCTCAAGTACACGAGCACGCCGGAGGAGTTCGAGGCGCAGCGCCTCGTGCTGCACAAGGAAGCGGCGGAAGTATTGGGTGTCGAGTGGGAAGAGTACTGCGAGATGAATAATCTCGTCGTATAAGAGCAGCTGCGAGTTTCTAGCTACAAGCTGCAAGTCAAAGCAGATTCGCTTGGCTTGTAGCTTGTAGCTTGCCGCTGCGTTTAGAGGCTTAGTCGCATCGACAGGTCCACCGCTTTGACATCCTTGGTCATCGCACCAATCGAAATGTAATCCACGCCCGTTTCGGCGATCGGCAGCAGCGTGCTTTCGTTGATGCCGCCGCTGGCTTCCAGTTTCGCTTTGCCGGCGGTCAGGCGTACGGCTTCACGCATGTCGTTCAGGCTCAGTTCGTCGAGCATGATGATGTCGGCGCCGGCTTCCAGCGCCTGCTGCAACTCCTCAAGACTTTCCACTTCGATCTCTACCGGTTTGCCCGGGGCGATTTTATGCGCGGCGGCCACGGCTTCGGCGATGCCACCGCTGGCGGCGATGTGGTTTTCCTTGATCAGGAAGGCATCGTAGAGGCCGATGCGATGGTTGTGGCAGCCGCCGCAGGTCACCGCATATTTCTGCGCCATACGCAGGCCGGGCAGAGTTTTGCGGGTGTCGAGCAACTTGACCTGCGTTTCGCCTACGAAGTCCGCCAGGTATTGCGCGCGCGTCGCTACGCCGGACAACAACTGCAGGAAGTTCAACGCGCTGCGTTCACCCGTCAGCAACGAGCGAGCCGGGCCTTCGAGGTGGAACAGCGGCTGATTGGCCTTGACCCGCTGGCCGTCGACCACTTGCCAATGCACCGCCACGCGCGGATCGAGCTGGCGGAACACCGCATCGACCCACGCGGTGCCGCAGATGACGGCGTCGTCACGGGTGATGATGGTGGCTTTGGCCAGGCGTTCGGCCGGGATCAGTTGCGCGGTGATGTCGCCGCTGCCGACGTCCTCAAGCAACGCACGACGCACGTTGTTTTCGATTTCGGCGGTCAGATCGGCGAGACGTAGATTCGGCATAACGGACTCCACAAACAAAGTGGTTCGATTATAGGGGCAGGGCGCGAGCCAACCCAAGGCGAGAACGCGCATGCCTGACGCATCTGGTCGATTTTCCTGCGCCGAGTGCGAGGTGCATGGCGTATAGGGGAAACCCTGAGGCCTATAGCATCGCCGGCCTCTTTTGCCAGATAATCCGCCTTGTATTTGACGTCATGGCTTTGACGAACGACTCCAATGGGGCAGTGTCAAAGCGACGAACCGAATCACCGTTCCAGGAGGCCAGGATGCGCAACGACGGGAAAGTGGTGCCTTTGCACCGGGCGACTGCCGATCTGGCGGACCACTCGCCGCTTGCCCGCTTGCCAGTGATTCTGCTGCAGGTTCGCGACAAGGCTGCGCAGCAGCTGCGCCACGATTTGCAGGAGCTGTTCGATAACGCTGACGACACGCTGTTCGAAATGGCCGACCGGGCGCGCAACGACGTCGATCAGAACATTTTTTTCGAAGCCATGCGCGACCTGCGCCTCAAGCGCAAGAATATCGAGCGCGGCTTTCTTGAACTGTTCTTTGAGGCCTTCGCCGGCCTTACCCAATACGACCCCGCCGCCAATACCCTGCCACGCGCCCCGGTGGTCGAAGAGTCGGCGCCGCGCACCGATGCCATGGAGCGGACCGTGGCCGTGCAGACCATGGTCAGCCGCGTGCTCAAGCGCGACGGCTTTGCCCTCGATCAACTGACCGCACGCTTCAGCTCGATGCTCGGTAAGCGTCTCGACGATCAGCACAATCCCCTCAGCCCGGCGATGCTCTGCGAATATTTCCTGCAGGCCGGGCGTAACCTTGGCGTCGAGATCAAGGTCAAGCTGATCCTGCTCAAGCTTTTCGAACGCTATGTGCTGGCCGACACCGAGCAGCTGTATGCCGAGGCCAATCAGTTGTTGCTCGCCACCGGCGTATTGCCACATCTGAAACCCGCCATACCCCGTCGCATGGTCGAGCCTGCGGACAGCGACACATTGATTGAAGATCTCGACGAGCCGCCAGCGGACGAAGGCATCGAGGAGGTGTTCGCCGCGATGCAGCAATTGCTCGCCCAGGTACGCGGCCGCGTCACGCCGACCCTGGAGCCCGGCGCCCCGGCGCATCCGATCAACACCCGCGACCTGCTGCGTTTGTTGTCGCACTTGCAGCAATACGTACCTGCGCTCGAGGCTCAGGAAGATTTCGATCTGCGCCATCAGCTCGAGCAACTGCTGACCCGGGTCAGCGTCAGGAGCGGCCGCTCCCGCGTCGTCGCGACCGCCGACGAAGATGTGATCAACCTGATCGCCATGGTTTTCGACTGCATCCTCGACGATCGCAATGTGCCCGATGCGCTCAAGGCGCTGATCGCCCGATTGCAGATTCCGATGCTCAAGGTTGCGGTGCTGGACAAGAGTTTCTTCAGCCGCAGCACGCATCCGGCGCGGCGCTTGCTCAACGAAATCGCCGAGGCCGCAATGGGCTGGAGCGATTGCGACGGCGCTGAGCGCGACAGCCTCTACGTGCGCATCGAGCAAGTGGTGCAGCGCTTGCTCAGCGAGTTTGTCGACGACCCGGCGATCTTCTCCGAACTGCTCGCCGACTTCCTCGCCTTCACCCAGGAAGAACGCCGTCGCACTGAACTGCTCGAACAACGCTTGCGGGACGCCGAGGAAGGCCGGGCGAAGGCCGAGCTGGCTCAGCGGCGTGTCGCGCAGGCGTTGCAACAGGCGCTACTGGGCAAAGTGCTGCCGGCGACGGTGGTCGGTTTCGTCCAGCAGGCCTGGAGCAAAGTGCTGTTGCTGACCTGCCTCAAGCATGGTGATCAGTCCGCCGAATGGCACGCCGACGTGCAGACCATGGAACAGTTGGTCTGGAGCGTGCAGCGCCATGACGACGGCGAATCCAGCCTGCGCCTGCTGGCGTTGGTCCCGGGTTTGCTCAAGTCACTGCGCGATGGCCTGAGCAGTACCGCGTTCGACCCGTTTGCCACCAGCGAATTTTTCAGTGAACTGGAGGCTCTGCACGTGCGCGTGCTGGAGCGTTCCGATGACGCCGAGCACAGCGTTACGCCGCTGATCGAAGTCACGCCCGAGGTCTTGCAGCACAGCGCCGAGCAGACAGCAGCCACCCCGGCGCCGCGCCTGGCGCAAGACGCAGCCGGCCTGTCTCAGGTCGAGCAGTTGCGTGTGGGCCACTGGGTGGTGTTCGACGCAGACGACGAACAGACCTTGCGTTGCAAACTCGCCGCGATCATCGAAGAGACCGGCAAATATGTCTTCGTCGACCGCACCGGGACGAAAGTGCTGGAGCACAGCCGCACCGACCTCGCCTTGGCTTTCAGCCGAGGCGCCGCGCGTGCGCTGGATGACACCTTGCTGTTCGACCGCGCATTGGAATCGGTGCTCGGCGACCTGCGGCGACTCAATCGCGGCAAGTGATCGCGCGTCGGGGGCGGATCGCGGCATACTGGGCGCCCACATGGTCGGCGTTGAAGGAATCGGTATGCAGTTGGATCCCGCGAGCGGGTGGTGTCATGGCGTGCAGATCTGCCCGTCGCCCAACTTCAATGAGCGCCCGGCGGGCGAAGTGTCCCTGTTGGTCATTCACAACATCAGCCTGCCGCCGGCGCAATTCGCCACGGGCAAGGTGCAGGAATTTTTCCAGAATCGTCTGGATGTCACCGAACACCCCTATTTTGCAGGCATCGCTGACCTGCGCGTATCGGCGCATTTTCTGATCGAACGTGACGGCAAGGTCACCCAGTTTGTCTCCTGTCTTGCGCGGGCGTGGCATGCCGGTGTTTCGGTGTTCGAAGGCCGTGAAACCTGCAACGATTTTTCCGTGGGCATCGAGCTGGAAGGCACCGATGATCTGCCGTTCACCGACGAACAATATCGCACGTTGACTGCGCTGACCCGGCAGTTGCAGAAACGCTTTCCGGCGATCACCGATCAGCGTATCTGTGGCCACAGCGATATCGCACCGGGGCGCAAGACCGATCCGGGACCGGCATTCGACTGGGCACGCTACCGCGCAGCCCTGGCAAAAGAGGAAGGACAATGAGTTTTCTGGTGTTACTGCTGGCGGTGTGGATCGAGAAGTTTTCGGCCCTGCGCCATCGGCTTCAACGCGACGGCGGATGGATCCGCGAACTGCACAAACTCGAAAACAGCAATCGGCTGGCCAAGCGACCGTGGCTGGTGCTGACGATTCTGGTGCTGTTGCCGGTGGCGTTGCTGGCGCTGTTGCTGCTGGTACTGGAACCGGTGGCTTACGGTCTGCTGGCGCTGCCGGTGCATTTGCTGGTGGTGATTTACAGCCTCGGGCGTGGCGATCTGCTCGGCGGCCTCGGGCCGTTCCGCGATGCCTGGCGCCGTGAGGATCTGCAAGCGGCGGCGCACGTGGCCAAGCGCGACCTGAATATCTGCGCCGACAGCGGTGAGCAATTGCTTGAGCAAGTGCAGGGGCATCTGCTGTGGCAGGCGTACCAGAGTTTCTTTGCGGTGATCTTCTGGTACTTCCTGCTTGGCCCCGTGGCGGCACTGGCGTATCGCCTGTTGGCGCTGGCCGAAGAGCACGCCAGCAATCCGGCGCTGGTCGAGCGTGCTGCGCAGTTGCGCCATGCCTTCGATTGGGTGCCGGTGCGTTTGCTGGCGGCGAGTCTGGCGCTGGTCGGCAACTTCGTCGCGGTCAGCCGGGTGATGCTGCATGAGCTGCTGAACTGGAACATCAGCGCTGCGCAGTTGATCAACAAGGTGGGCCTGGCAGCCGGGGAAGTTCCACCGCCAGTGGTCGGCCCGGACGGCATCAACACCCTCGATTGCCTGTGGGAATTGCTGCTGCGCGCGGCAGTGCTGTGGTATGCCGGGTTTGCCTTGTGGACGGTTCTGGTTCACTGATTACAGCAAGATCAAAAGATCGTCCGATCGCGGCCCGAGCCTTCGGACGATCTTTTTGCTTTTGATTTGGCGATCACTGCATTGCCATTAACCTTAAGTTACAAAACCTCCCGCCGATTTACGCTATACAGAGATAGCGCCCGATAGTGGCTATCTGCTGTCGTCCCGCGCCTGCCAATAAAAACAAGAAAAACCAAGGGAGACTTCCAGTGAAGAGCTTGCTCTATCCCGCCGTCTCGCTGATGAACCGTCTGAGCTTCGGCATGAAGTTCAGCCTGATCAGCGTGCTGTTCCTGGTGCCGATGCTGGTGACCAATTTCTATCTGGTGCGCGACTCCTATCGCGAATTTCAGGGCACCCGCGTCGAACTGCAGAGCCTTGACCTGCTCGGCAGCAGCCTGACCCTGCGTCGCGATCTGGAGACCCTGAACAATCTGGTACAGATCGACGTCACCCTCGGCCAGTCCGGCAAGGCCGGCAATGTCGAAGCGCAGATCCAGACGCTCGAGCAAGCCGTGCTCGCGCGCCTGGAAGGGCTGGCGGCGATGACCGAGGACCCGGAGCAGATCAAGCAGTTCGAGGCCAAACGCGATGAAATGATCGCCGCGTTCAAGGCCCAGCAAGTGGAGAGCTCGCTGCAAAGCAAAAGCGCGTTGATCGGCAAGTTGCTGGCCAGTGCGCAGATTTTCAGCCAGATCATCACCAGTCAGGCCGGCCTCAGTCGCGATAATCAAAGCGATATTCGCCAGCTCAGCGAACTGGTCACGCTGATTACCCCCAGCGTCACGCAGACCCTCGGCGAAGGCCGGGCAATGGGTTCGTATTCACTGGGCCAGGGCTTTCTCAACAGTTCCTCCAGCACGCGTTTCGACGAGTTGCTGGTGCAGATCGAAAAACTTCAGGCCGAGTACGCTCTGAAACTGCAGGACGCCCTCGGTTCCAGCAACGCTGCACGCGAATCGCTCAGTGCTCAGGCTGACAGCAGCAAGGCCTCGCTCAAGCAGGCCAGCGAGCTGTTCGAAGAACACGTGGTGATGGCTGACACCCTCGATGCGCCGTGGCAGGCATTCTACGATCAGGTCACCGGGTTGATGGAACACACCTATCAGCTCAATCAGGCCACGCTGAAATTTCTCGACAACCAGTTGCAGCAGCGCCTGGCGCAGAACCGTACGCACATGATTCTGCAAGCCTCTGCGCTGTCGGTGGTGTTCGTGCTGATTTTCTATCTTTATGGCGGTTTCTACGCCTCGACCCGCACCACTCTGAAAAGCCTGGGGGCGATGATGGACAAGGTCGCGGCCGGTGACATGACCGTCAACTTCAAGGCCAGCAGCCGTGATGAACTGGGCGAGTTGGGCGAGGTGTTCAACGGCACGGTGAAGAAGATTCACGACTTGATCGAACGCGTCGGCCACACCGTTGGCGAAGTCGAGCGTCAGGCCGGGCAAGTGGAAAGCGTGTCGGCGCAGAGCAATCAGGCCGTCGCCGGGCAGCGTTCGCAAATCGAACAAGTAGCGACGGCGATGAACCAGATGTCGGCAACTTCAATGGAAGTCGCGCGCAGTGCCGCCGCTGCGGTGAGCAGCGCCCATAGCGTCAACGACGAAACCCTGAGCGGTCGCGGGCTGGTGGAATCGCAGCAGGGCAGCATTGCCGCGCTGGCCAGCGAAATCGATCAGTCGGTGCTGGTGATCAATCAACTGGCCAGCGACAGCCAGTCGATCAGCCGTGTGCTTGAGGTGATCAAGAGCATCGCCGAACAAACCAACCTGCTGGCGCTCAACGCCGCGATCGAAGCGGCCCGGGCCGGCGAGCAGGGGCGCGGTTTTGCCGTGGTCGCCGACGAAGTGCGCACCTTGGCCAAACGCACCCAGCAATCGACCGAAGAAATCGAACAGATGATCGCCAAGCTGCACGGTGGCGTCGGCGCGGCGGTGAAGGCCATGGGCGTCAGCCATCAGATGGCCAACGGCACGGTGGGCCAGTCGGAGAAGGTCCAGCAGGCCCTGGAAAATATTCTTGGCGCAGTGGGCATGATCGTCGACCAGAACCAGCAGATCGCCGCTGCCGTCGAACAGCAGACCGCCGTGGCCCACGACATCGACCAGAATATCGTCGAGATCAACCGTGCCGGCGAACGCACAGCACAAGGCGCACATCAGACCGAAGATGCCAGCCGCGCGCTGTCTGCCCAGGTCGTGGAACTGAAACAACTGATCAGCGCCTTCCGCGTCTGAACCTGACACCATCCCCCCCCCCGTAGGAGCTGACGAGTGCAACGAGGCTGCGATTTTTTGATCTTCAAATGCAAAGTCAAAAGATCGCAGCCTCGTTGCACTCGTCAGCTCCTACACGGGTACGTGTTACCAGCCGAAGACTTCGCAGCAGTTGGCGGTGCTGGCGGCGGCGAGTTGTTCAGGCGTGATATTCATCAGCTCGGCCAGCGCCGCACAAATCGCCGGCAAATGCGCCGGGCTGTTGCGCTGGCCGGGGAACATCGCGGGGGCCATGTCTGGTGAGTCGGTTTCCAGTACCACCGATTGCAGCGGCAGTTCCGGCAGGACCCGATGCATGCGCAATGCCTGCGGCCAGGTAGGTGCACCGCCAAGGCCCAGTTTGAAACCGAGCTTGAGGTATTCCCGCGCTTCCTCACGACTGCCGGCGAAGGCGTGGATGATGCCGGCGCGTTTGAGCTTGAAGCGTTTGAGCGTGGCGATCACTGCCGCGTGGCTGCGGCGTACGTGGATCAGCGCCGGCAACTCGAAGTCCGCCGCCAGTTGCAGCTGCGCTTCGAACAACGATTGCTGGCGCTCGCGATCCAGGGTTTCAATGAAATAATCGAGGCCGATCTCGCCCACTGCGCACAGCTGCCGATGCCCGCGCAATCGCGTCAGCCAGTCCCCCAGCGCATGCAAATCCTCGGACCGATGCTGATCGAGAAACACCGGGTGCAGACCGAACGCCGCGTACAAGTCGGCATCGCTCTGCACCAGGTCCCAGACCCGTTGCCAGTTGCCCTGATGCACCCCCAGCACGACGATGCGCCGCACGCCGAGGGCGCGGCTTTCGGCCAGCAACTCGGCGCGATCGGCGTCGAAGTCGGGGAAGTCGAGGTGAGTGTGGCTGTCGATCAGCTCCACGATTCAGTCCCGGTGAATACGCTGCTTGAAGGTCCGCGCAATGGCTTGCACGCCCGGTTGGTAGTCGTCCTGTTCGACGGCGGCCAGCGCCAGTTCCAGGGCCTTGTCGGCGATCAATTGGTGTTGCTGGGACATGGCATTGACCGGCAGCGGCAGGAAATCCAGCAACTGCGTGTCGCCGAAGGTGCCGAGGCGCAGCGGCCGCGATTTCAACGGGAAATCATGCAGCGCATCGAACACGCCCTGCAGCAGCACGTAGGAAGTGGTCACCAGTGCGTCAGGCAAATGCCCCAGACGCTGCAGGAGTTCTTCCATCAATTGCTTGCCGCACTCACGGCTGAACGACTCGGCGTGCTCGACCAGCACCTCGCCTTTGAAATCGTTGAGTGCTGCGCGGAAACCGGCGGCACGCTCCTGGCTGATGCTCAGCTCCGGCCGTGCGCCGAGCAGCACGATCTGCTTGGGCTGCGGATCGAGCAGGCTCTGGGTCAGGTGCAGGCTGGCCTCGCGGTCGTCGCTGATCACCGAGCAGAAATGCTCCGGCTCCATGACCCGGTCGATGGCGATGATCGGCAGACCCTTGGCCTGCAACTGGCGGTAGCTGTCGTCACTGGCGGGCAGGCAACTGGCAACGATCAGCGCATCGCATCGGCGCGCGCGGAACAGTTGCAGCAACTGGCGCTCGCTGTCCGGCGCATCGTCGGAACTGGCGATCAGCAATTGATAGCCGCGAGCCCGCGCGCCTTGTTCGAGCAACTTGGCGATCCGCGCGTAACTGGGGTTTTCCAGGTCCGGCAGGATAAAGCCCAGGGTGCGCGTGTGCCGACTGCGCAGGCCGGCCGCTTGCGGATTGGGCGTGAAGCCGTGCAGATCGACCACCGCGCGCACGCGCTCGACGGTCGCGTTGCTGATGCGTTGCTGTTCGGCCTTGCCGTTGATGACGTAGCTGGCGGTGGTGACGGAGACGCCGGCCAATCGCGCGATATCACTGAGTTTCAACCCGGTATTTCCTTGTTTTTTCGAGCATGCCGCGACATTTTCGCCAATCCTACCCGATAAGGGCAGCCGACTTATTGCCTAGGCAGATCCGACCAGTTGGACTTCAAGGATGAGACATTATCGAGTAACGTGCCGATCAATCTAGATTAAACGTTTCAGCAAGCGTATTTTCTACGTTTTGGACGCCTTTGGCCGGTCCTGCCGTGAAACCGCCAAAACTGCCGCTGAAAAGCGCGGCAGAGCGCCTAAGCTGTGAACCATTCAAAACAATACCTGGCGTTGAACTGCGCCAAAAAGGAGATCGCATGCTCGAGCTCACTATAGAGCAGATATCCATGGGCCAGTCGGCCGTGGATAAACCCGCTGCCCTGCAATTGCTGGCCAGTCATCTGGTCGCCGACGGTCTGGTGGCCGACGGTTACCTCGCCGGCCTGCAGGCCCGGGAAGCCCAGGGCTCGACCTTTCTCGGTCAAGGCATCGCCATTCCCCACGGCACTCCAGAAACCCGCGATCAGGTATTCGCCACCGGCGTGCGCCTGATGCAGTTTCC
Source organism: Pseudomonas sp. UF-293 (assembly GCF_058245595.1). Taxonomy (NCBI): domain Bacteria; kingdom Pseudomonadati; phylum Pseudomonadota; class Gammaproteobacteria; order Pseudomonadales; family Pseudomonadaceae; genus Pseudomonas; species Pseudomonas sp. UF-293. The sequence goes on from NZ_JBSICA010000013.1 coordinate 101,523, forward strand.
CGATGGTGTCGACTGGGGCGATGGCCAGATCGTTTATCTGGCGATCGGCATCGCGGCGAAATCCGATGAACACCTGCGCCTGCTGCAACTGCTGACCCGCGCCCTCGGCGAGACCGATCTGGGCCAGGCCCTGCGTCGCGCCAGCTCCCCCGAAGCGTTGCTGAAACTGCTGCAAGGCGCGCCGCAGGAACTGGCGCTGGACGCACAGATGATCGGCCTCGGCGTGTCGGCCGATGATTTCGAAGAACTGGTCTGGCGCGGCGCACGTCTGCTGCGTCAGGCCGATTGTGTGAGCAACGGCTTTGCCGGCGTGTTGCAGCAAGTCGAAGCGCTGCCATTGGGTGATGGCCTGTGGTGGCTGCACAGCGAGCAGACCGTGAAGCGTCCGGGGCTGGCGTTCGTCACGCCCGACAAGCCAATGCGTTATCTCGGCCAGCCGCTCAGCGGTCTGTTCTGCCTCGCCAGTCTGGGCGAAGCGCATCAGGCATTGCTCGAGCGGTTGTGCGCGTTGCTGATCGAAGGTCGTGGCCACGAACTGGGCCGCGCCACCAGCAGCCGTAAAGTCCTTGAAGTACTTGGCGGCGAACTGCCTGCCGATTGGCCGAGTGCGCGCATCGCCTTGGCCAATGCCCACGGTCTGCACGCACGACCAGCGAAGATTCTTGCGCAGTTGGCGAAGAGTTTTGACGGCGAAATTCGCGTGCGCATCGTTGACAGCCAGGACAGCGCCGTATCGGTAAAAAGCCTGAGCAAACTGCTCAGCCTCGGCGCCCGGCGCGGTCAGGTGCTGGAGCTGATCGCCGAGCCGAGCATCGCCGCCGATGCCTTGCCGGCCCTGCTCGCGGCGATTGAAGAAGGCCTAGGTGAAGAGGTCGAGCCGCTGCCGGCCGTGAGTCAGCAGCGCGAAGTGATCGCCGACATCGCTGAAGTGCTGGTCGCTCCGGCGTCCGGCAGCCTGGTGCAAGCGATTCCCGCCGCACCGGGCATCGCTATTGGCCCGGCGCACATTCAGGTGCTGCAAGCCATCGATTACCCGTTGCGCGGCGAGTCGGCGGCCATCGAGCGCGAGCGCCTCAAGCAAGCGCTGAGCGACGTGCGCCGCGACATTCAGGGCTTGATCGAACGCAGCAAGGCCAAGGCAATCCGCGAGATTTTCATCACTCACCAGGAAATGCTCGACGACCCGGATCTGACCGACGAAGTCGACACCCGCCTCAAGCAAGGCGAAAGCGCCGAAGCGGCGTGGATGGCGGTGATCGAAGCTGCGGCCAAACAGCAGGAATCGCTGCAGGACGCTTTGCTCGCCGAGCGTGCCGCCGATCTGCGCGACATCGGCCGTCGCGTGCTGGCGCAGTTGTGTGGCGTGCAGACCGCGAACGAACCTGAGCAACCGTACATTCTGGTGATGGACGAAGTCGGCCCGTCCGATGTCGCGCGTCTGGACCCTGCGCGAGTGGCGGGGATTCTCACCGCGCGCGGCGGCGCTACCGCGCACAGCGCCATCGTCGCCCGCGCGCTCGGGATTCCGGCGTTGGTCGGTGCAGGCGCGGCGGTGCTGTTGCTCGAACCGGGCACGCCATTGCTGCTCGACGGCCAGCGCGGGCGTCTGCATGTCGACGCCGATGCTGCGACACTCAAGCGTGCCGCCGAAGAACGCGACAGCCGCGAGCAACGCCTGAAGATTGCCGCCGAACAGCGCCATCAACCGGCGCACACCACCGATGGCCACGCCGTTGAAGTGTTCGCCAACATCGGCGAAAGCGCTGGGGTGAACAGCGCGGTGGAGCAGGGCGCCGAAGGCATTGGTCTGCTGCGCACCGAACTGATTTTCATGGCCCACCCGCAGGCGCCGGACGAGGCGACCCAAGAGGCCGAATACCGTCGCGTCCTCGATGGATTGGCCGGGCGACCGCTGGTGGTACGCACGCTCGACGTCGGCGGCGACAAACCGCTGCCGTATTGGCCGATCGCCAAGGAAGAAAACCCGTTCCTCGGGGTGCGCGGCATTCGCCTGACCCTGCAGCGGCCGCAGATCATGGAAGCGCAACTGCGTGCCTTGCTGCGTTCGGCCGACAACCGTCCGCTGCGAATCATGTTCCCGATGGTCGGCAGCGTCGAAGAGTGGCGCCAGGCCCGCGACATGACCGAGCGTCTGCGTGAGGAAATTCCGGTCGCTGATCTGCAATTGGGGATCATGATCGAGGTGCCGTCGGCCGCGTTGCTCGCGCCAGTGCTGGCCAAGGAAGTCGATTTCTTCAGCGTCGGCACCAACGACCTCACGCAATACACCCTGGCCATCGACCGTGGTCATCCGACGCTGTCGGCGCAAGCTGACGGCTTGCACCCGGCGGTCCTGCAACTGATCGACATCACCGTGCGCGCCGCCCATGCCCACGGCAAATGGGTGGGCGTCTGCGGCGAACTGGCGGCCGACCCGCTGGCGGTGCCGGTGCTGGTAGGCCTCGGTGTCGACGAACTCAGCGTGTCCGGGCGCAGCATTGCCGAAGTCAAGGCGCGCATCCGTGAACTCAGCCTGACCCAGGCGCAAACCCTTGCTCAACAGGCCCTGGCCGTGGGCAGCGCGAATGAAGTACGCGCATTAGTGGAGGCCCTGTAATGGCCAAGATTCTTACCCTGACCCTCAACCCGGCACTCGACCTCACCGTCGAGCTGTCACGGCTGGATGCCGGTCAGGTCAATCGCAGCGAGGAAATGCACACCCACGCTGCGGGCAAAGGCGTCAACGTTGCCCAAGTGCTGGCGGACCTCGGCCATCAGGTCACCGTCAGCGGTTTTCTCGGCGAAGACAATCAACAAGCGTTCGAAACCCTGTTCGCCAAGCGCGGCTTCGTCGATGCGTTTATCCGCGTGCCGGGCGAGACGCGCAGCAACATCAAGGTCGCCGAACAGGATGGGCGCATCACCGACATCAATGGCCCGGGCCCGGTGGTCGATGCAACGGCGCAGCAAGCCTTGCTTGATCGCTTGCTGCAGATCGCACCGGGGCACGATGCAGTGGTGGTCGCCGGTAGTCTGCCGCGCGGCGTCACGGCGCAGTGGTTGCGCGAGCTGATTGAAAGGTTGAACGCGCTCGGCTTGAAAGTCGCCCTCGATTCCAGTGGTGAGGCCTTGCGCGCGGCGTTGCAGGCCAGCCCCTGGTTGATCAAACCGAACACCGAAGAACTGGCCCACGCCCTCGGCTGCGAAGTGGTCTCGCCGATCGCCGAAGCACAAGCCGCTGCACGCTTGCACGGGCAAGGCATCGAGCACGTGGTGATTTCCCACGGCGCCGACGGCGTGAACTGGTTCAGTGTCGGCTCGGCTCTGCATGCCTCGCCGCCGAAGGTCAGCGTAGCCAGCACGGTCGGTGCCGGCGATTCCTTGCTGGCAGGCATGCTCCACGGTCTGCTCAGCGCCGACACCCCCGAGCAAACCCTGCGCACCGCCACTGCGATTGCGGCGATGGCGGTGACGCAGATCGGTTTTGGCATCAACGACGCTGCGCAACTGGCGCAGCTCGAACAGGGCGTGCGCGTGCGCCCCCTGACAGAACAATAAGAGGGTTTGTCATGAAGTTAGCCATTGTTACGGCTTGCCCGAACGGCATGGTCACCAGTGTGCTGTGCGCGCGTCTGCTCGATGCAGCGGCGCAGCGTCAGGGCTGGAGCACCAGCGTTGAAGTGGTCGATCCGGCGCACCCGGAACGCGAATTGTCGGCGGCGACCATCGAAGCCGCCGAGTGGGTCTTGCTGGTCACCACTGGCGCGGTGGACATGAGTCGCTTCGTCGGCAAGCGCGTGTTCCAGATCGCTCCGGCGCAGGCCTTGCAGGATGTCGAAGCGGTGCTGCGTCGCGGTGCTGAAGAAGCCGAAGTCTACGTGGCGAGTGAAGTCGAACCGGCGATCGATACGCCCCGTGCGCCGCGCATCGTTGCTATCACCGCGTGCCCGACCGGCGTCGCCCACACCTTCATGGCCGCCGAAGCGTTGCAGCAGACTGCCAAGCGCCTGGGTTATGAATTGCAGGTCGAAACCCAAGGCTCGGTCGGCGCGAAAACCCCGCTCAGCGCGACGGCCATCGCCGAGGCAGACGTAGTGCTGCTGGCGGCAGATATCGACGTCGCCACCGAGCGTTTTGCTGGCAAGAAAATCTATCGCTGCGGCACGGGCGTTGCGCTGAAGCAGTCCGAAGCGACTTTGAAAAAAGCCTTGGCTGAAGGCGCTGTAGAAAGCGCCGCAAGCGACGGCAAGGCTCCGGCCAAGTCCGAGAAAACCGGCGTCTACAAGCACCTGCTCACGGGTGTGTCGTACATGCTGCCGATGGTAGTGGCCGGTGGTTTGCTGATTGCGCTGTCCTTCGTGTTCGGCATCACCGCGTACAAGGAAGAGGGCACGCTGGCGGCGGCGCTGATGCAGATCGGCGGTGAAACCGCGTTCAAGCTGATGGTGCCGCTGCTCGCCGGTTACATCGCCTACTCGATCGCCGACCGTCCCGGTCTTGCGCCGGGGATGATCGGAGGCTTGCTCGCAGGCACCTTGGGCGCTGGATTCATCGGCGGGATCATTGCCGGTTTCATCGCCGGTTACGCCGCCAAAGCCATCGCCCGCTATGTGAAATTGCCGCAGAGCCTGGAAGCGCTGAAGCCGATTCTGATCATTCCGCTACTGGCCAGTCTGGTCACCGGCCTGGTGATGATTTACGTGGTCGGCAAACCGGTCGCCGGCATGCTCGCCGCGCTCACGCAGTTCCTCGACAGCATGGGCACCACCAACGCGATTCTGCTGGGTGTGTTGCTCGGCGGCATGATGTGCGTCGACCTCGGCGGGCCGATCAACAAGGCTGCCTATGCGTTTTCGGTAGGGCTGCTGGCCTCGCAGAGTTACGCACCGATGGCCGCGACCATGGCCGCCGGCATGGTGCCGCCGATTGGTCTGGGCATCGCCACCTTCATTGCCCGGCGCAAGTTCGCCCAGACTGAACGCGAGGCCGGCAAAGCGGCTTTCGTGCTGGGCCTGTGCTTTATCTCCGAAGGAGCGATTCCGTTTGCCGCGAAAGACCCGCTGCGGGTGATCCCGGCAAGCATCGCTGGCGGTGCGCTGACCGGTGCCTTGTCGATGTATTTCGGCTGCAAACTGATGGCGCCGCACGGTGGTTTGTTTGTGCTGGCGATTCCCAACGCGATCAATCACGCGCTGCTGTATCTGCTGGCGATTGTTGCGGGGAGCCTGGTCACGGCGGTGGTGTATGCACTGCTCAAAAGGCCTGAGGCTGTCGAGTTGGCGCTGGAACCTGCCAAGGCCTGACCGACAACACCAAATCCCTGTGGGAGCGGGCTTGCTCGCGAAAGCGGAGTGCCAGCTGAAGATGTGGTAACTGGCAGGACGCCTTCGCGAGCAGGCTCGCTCCCACAGGAGTCTGCATTGTCATAGCGGGTTCATACACCCGTGCTTAAGTTTTCCCTTTTGCAGGGAGAACACCATGAGCGATTTCAATCTCGGTCGGCGGCGCGTCATGCAAGCGGTCGGCGCCGGGCTGTTGCTGCCGGGGTTGGCGCCGGCGGTGATTGCCTCGGTCAAGGATCGTCCGCAGCTCACCGACGGCGTGCAGTCCGGCGACCTGCTCGGCGACCGCGCGATGATCTGGAGCCGCAGCGATCGCCCGGCGCGCATGGTGGTGGAGTGGGACACCGGCAGCCTGTTCGGCAACCCGCGCAAATTCGTCTCGCCACTGGCTGATGCGCGCAGCGATTTCACCGCCCGCGTCGAACTCACCGGCCTGCCGGCCAACCAGGCAATCTTCTATCGTGTGCACTTCGAAGATGCCCAGAGCGGCGTCGCCAGCGAACCGTGGTTCGGCCATCTGCGCAGCGTGCCAACGACAAAACGCGACATTCGTTTTGTCTGGAGCGGTGACACCGTCGGCCAGGGCTTCGGGATCAACCCGGACATCGGCGGCATGCGTATCTACGAAGCCATGCGCCTGCGCCTGCCGGACTTCTTTATCCACAGCGGCGACACCATCTACGCCGACGGCCCGGTGCCCGCGCAACTGACCACCGAAAGCGGGCGCATCTGGCGCAACATCACCACAGAAGCCAAGAGCCGAGTCGCGCAGACCCTCGACGATTATCGCGGCAACTATCGCTACAACCTGATGGACGAAAACATCCGCCGCTTCAACGCCGAAGTGCCGCAGATCTGGCAGTGGGACGATCACGAAGTGGTCAACAACTGGTCACCGGGCAAGCAACTGGATGAGCGTTATCAGGAGAAAGATATCCACAAACTGGTCGGCCGCGCGCGGCAGGCGTGGCTCGAATATGCGCCGATGCGTCTGCAAGCGGCGGACGGCGGCGGGCGTATTTATCGCAAGCTCAGTTACGGGCCGATGCTCGACGTGTTCGTGCTGGATATGCGCAGCTATCGCGAAGCCAATGACGACAACCTTGGCGCGGCAAAACCGTTTCTCGGCCGCGAGCAACTGGACTGGCTCAAGCGCGAATTGAAGGCGTCGACGGCGCAGTGGAAAGTCATCGCCGCCGACATGCCCATCGGCCTTGGCGTCCCGGACGGCGAGGTCAGCCCAGGCGTTGCGCGTTGGGAAGCCGTGGCCAACGGCGACCCCGGCCCAGCGCAGGGGCGTGAATTGGAAATCGCCGAACTGCTCGGCTTTCTGCGCGCGCAGCAGGTGCGCAATTTCGTGTTTCTGACGGCCGACGTGCACTACTGCGCGGCGCATCACTACCACCCGGACCGCGCGGCGTTTCAGGATTTCGAACCGTTCTGGGAATTTGTTGCCGGGCCGTTGAATGCCGGCAGTTTCGGGCCGAATCCACTGGACAAGACGTTTGGGCCAGAGGTGGTGTTCGAGAAAGCACCGCCCGTACAGAACACCTCGCCGTTTGCCGGGTTTCAGTTTTTTGGTGAGGTGAATATCGAAGGGCAGAGCGGCGAGATGAGTGTGGTGTTGCGGGATCTGGATGGGGTGGCGGTGTTTGAGCAGAAATTGCAGCCTGTTTGATCTCTGTAGGAGCTGCCGAAGGCCGCGATCTTTTGACTTTGATTTTTTGAATACAAGATCAACAGATCGCAGCCTTCGGCAGCTCCTACAAAGCAACGGGTTTTTCAGTAAACATCCCGGCGATAGCGGCCCTGTTCGATCAGGCGTTCGACTTCGGCGCTGCCGAGGATATCGTTGAGCGCCTGGTCTACACCTGAGGCCATCCCTTGAAGGCTGCCGCAGATATAGATAACGGCACCATCAGCCAGCCATTTCTTCAATTCATCCGCCGACTCACGCAAGCGATCCTGCACATAAATCTTTTCAGCCTGATCCCGCGAAAACGCCAGATCCAGCCGCGCCAGATCACCATTCACCAGCCATTCCTCCAGCTCGGCGCGGCAGAGGAAATCGTGTTCGCGGTTGCGCTCGCCGAACAACAGCCAGTGCCGCTGCTGACCGTCGGCAATCCGTGCCTTGAGCAAGCTGCGCAGGCCCGCGAGACCGGTGCCGTTGCCCAACAGGATCATCGGCACCGGCTCGTTCGGCAGGTGGAAACCACTGTTGCGCCGCACGCGCAGGCTGATGCTGCCGCCCACAGGCGCGTGTTCGGTGAGCCAGCCGGAGCCGATGCCGAGGCTGCCGTCGTTGTGCTGTTCCTGACGCACGATCAGCTCCAGCACGCCGTCAGCGGCAATCGAGGCGATCGAGTATTCGCGCATCGCCAGTGGCACCATCGCGTCGACCAGCGACTGCGCATGCAGGCCGACCAGATGCGCGCGGTGCTCGGGCAGTTGGCGTGAGGCAAGGGCCACTTCCAGTGGTTCGTCGATGCCATTGACCTTGACCGGGGTCTCGCCACGAATGCCGAGGCCGTCGAGGAAATGCTCGATCGCCCACGGGCAATTGCGCGGCAGCACTTCGACCAGATCACCGGCGAGCCAGCTGCGGGTGTCCGGGGCTTTGAGGCCGAGCAGATAGACCGGCGCGCCGCTGCTGTCAGGGTTCATCAGGTCGCGGCGGACCAGCGTCCAGTTGTCGTAGCTGGGTGCTTGCCAGGTTTCGCTCGGCGCCTGTCCGGTGAGCTGGCCGAGTTGGGTTTGCCAGTGACGCAGCGCGTAAGGATCGCCGCTGTCCACTTCCACCGGGGCGAACAAGGTCTTGCCGCCGTGCTCGCCGAGCCATTGGTGCAGGCGCTTGGCGAAGCCGCAGAAGTGCGCGTATTGCCGATCGCCGAGGCCGAGCACGGCGTAGTTAAGGCTGTCGAGTGTCGAGGCTTTGGCCAGCACTTTGCGCTCGAAACCACGGGCGCTGTCCGGTGCTTCGCCGTCGCCGAAGGTGCTGACCACGAACAGCGCATTGTGCGAATCACGCAGGTCCTGTTCGCTGAGATTGGCCAGCGGCTGCACATTGACCGGTAGCCCGGCGGCCTGCAATTGGCCAGCCGTCTGCCACGCCAGCTGTTCGGCGAAACCGCTCTGGCTGGCGAAACCGATCAGCCACGCCGAAGCATCGGCGGACGGTTGCGCGAGACCTTGGCGGGCATCCTTGATCTGCTTTTTCTTGCGCCGGCGATCCAGATACAGCAGCCAGCCAGTGATGAAAAACAGCGGCATGCACACCGCCGCAATCGTCACGATAATGCGCCCGACGAGGCCGAAATAACTGCCGACGTGCAGCGCATAAATGCTGGTCAGCAGTTGTGCCTTGAAGCTTTTGTCGGCATAGCGGTCGACGCGTTTGACCACGCCGGTGGCCGGGTCGAGGGTGATCTGGTTCAGCGCGCGGTCATGCGGTGAGCTGTCGAGCAGGTAGAACACGGTCGCCGGTTGGCCGGCAACCGCCGGCATGCGGATGTTGTACGCGGCCAGGCCCGGGCCGGCGGCGCTGTAGATGCTGCTCCACATCGCCGCGTAGTCGGCGGTCGGTGCCGGACCTTCCGGCGCCGGGCCGCGACCACCGCGCACGCGTTCGTTTTGCGGCGCGTCGGAAAGCAGTCGGGTCAGGCCTTTGTTGTACCACTCGTACGACCATGACAAACCGGTCAACGCCAGCAGCAGATAGACCAAAAGGCACCAGGTGCCGGCCACCGAGTGCAGATCCCAATTGAACGCGCGGCCCTTTTTCTTCCAGTCCAGGGTCAACCACACGCGCCAGCTGTTCCACTGACGCGGCCAGCGCAGATAGAGGCCAGAGAAACAGAAGAACAACAACATTAAGGTGCAGGCGCCGGTGATATTGCGCCCGGTATCGCCCATGGCGAGGAAGCGGTGCAGTTGCAGCATCAGGCCGAAGAAGTCCTGGCCGGTGGCATCGCCCTTGAACTCGGCGGTGTACGGATCGAAGTAGCGCATTTCGCCACGTCGTTCGCCCTTGGGCGGGGTGAAGAACACCCGTGCGGCGTGACCGCTGTCGGTCTCGACCCAGAGCATCGAGACTTTCTTGCCGGACGCGGCTTCGATGCGCTCCACCAGTTCCACTGGCGGCAGCACGCCGGCGACCTGTTTTTCCACCTGCAGAACGGACGGATTCAGCGCGCGCAGGATCTCGTCCTGAAACGAATAGGCCGCGCCGGTGATGCCCATCAGGGCCAGCACCAGCCCTGCGGTGATGCCAAAAAACCAGTGCAACTGGAACAGGGTTTTCTTCAACACGTCACTCGCCGTCCGTTCGGAAATTGTCATCACGGCGCGCATTATGCCGTGGGTTATCAAGATGCGTTTTGCGTTACACACAAAAGCCCCGTTCAACTGAATGAACGGGGCCGAGCCTCGCGGCGCATTCCCTGTGGGAGCGAGCCTGCTCGCGAAAGCGGTGTGTCAGTCAGCATCGATGTTGCTGAAAGATTGCCTTCGCGAGCAGGCTCGCTCCCACAGGTTTTCACATCGGTCAAAAATGGAAATTGGTGCTCAACAGCGCCGTGCGTCCCGCCGCCTGATTGGCGAAGTGGGTCGAGAAGGCTTTGTCGTAATAGGTTTCGTCGGTCAGGTTCTGCACGTTGAGTTGCAGGTCGACGTTCTTGGTCAGCTTGTAGGCCGCCATCGCGTCGTAACGCACGTACGAATCGACCATCGTTGTGTTGGCAACACTGCCGTAGACGTCGTCGACGTAGAACGCGCCACCACCGATCGTCAGCTTTGGCGTGACCTGATACGTGGTCCACAGGCTGGCGCTGTTTTTCGGTGTGTTCGGCAGATCGTTGCCATCGTTGGCGCGACCCAGCGGACCACCGTCGACCTGTTCGCTGTCCATGAAGGCGTAACCGGCGAACACCTGCCACTTGCCGGTGATCTTGCCGCTGGCCGACAGTTCGAAGCCTTGCACGCGGGTCTTGCCGGCGTTCTCGTAGGAACTGGTGTCGACCTGCACGCGAGCGTTTTCCTTCTCGGTGCGGAAGATGTCGGCGGTCAGCGACAGGCGATCGTTGAGCAGATCCCACTTGGTGCCGATTTCGTAATTCTTGGTGGTTTCCGGCTCCATGTCGCTGCTCAGCAGGTTGCCGCTGCGATCCGGTGTGCCGCCCAGCGGATTGCCTTCCTGGCCTTCGCCCAGGGTGTTGCCCGGCGGTGTCGCCGAGGTTGCATAAGAGGCGTAGATGCTGCCGTTTTCCGCCGGCTTGTAGACCACGCCGAACTGGCCGGTGACGAATTCGCTGGTGTCATCGCCCTTGGAGGTGGTGCGGCCTGCGGCGTTATAGGTTTTGTAGTCGGTGTCGAAGTGGTCGTAGCGCAGGCCCATGTTCACCAGCCACTGCTCGGACAACTCCAGCGTGTCGAACACGTACAGCGCGTAGGTGTCGGCCTGGGTGTCGGTGCCGGCGTAGTTGCGCGAGATTGCGCCGTTCCACGGATCGTTCGGATTCGGGTTCGACAGTGAGGTGCAGTTATAACCGCTGGCCGCGCCGATCAGGCCCGGGTTGCAGTTGGTGGTGACGGCGTTGGTGCGCGGCGTGGTGTCGGTGTTGACGTTATACGAGGATTTCTCGCTCTGCTCACGGGTGTATTCGACACCAGTGGAGAAGCTGTTCTTGAACCCGGCCACGTAGAAGGTGCCGAACAGGTCGGTCTGGTTGGTGGTGGTTTCGGTGTTGCTCACCCGCGTGTTGGCTCGACGCCAGACGCTGCCGTTGTTGACGTTGCCCTTGCTGTCGTCCGGCTGGGTGAGGATGTAATCCTGCATGCTGGTGCCGTGGCGCAGGGTGTTCTTGATGGTCAGCGCATCATTGAGGTCATGCTCGATGGCGAAGGTCGCGGTGTCGGTGCGGCCCTTGCGGAAGTCACGATCCAGACCATAGAAATTGTCGTGATCGCCACCGGCATACGGCTTGTCCGGATTGGACTTGGTGCGCGCGGCCGAACCACCGGTGGGAATGGTGTACGGGATGCCCGAGTCCGGGGTGTCGTTGCTTTCCAGGTGGTAGTAGTCGAGGTTGACGCGGGTATCGGTGCCCAGGCCGAAGGCCAGCGACGGTGCGATGCCCCAACGGTCGTAATCGACCTTGTCGCGACCGGCGACGTTGCTCTCGTGACTCATCAGGTTGAGACGGCCGGCAGCGCTGTCGCTGAACTGGTAGTTGCCGTCGAGGGTGTAGCGCTGGGTCTGGTCGGAGCCGTAGGTGAAGCCGCCGTCGAACGAATTGCCCAGATGGGCTTTCTTGCTCACCAGATTGATGCTGCCGCCGGCGGCGCCACGACCGCCGATCGCCGAGTTCGGGCCTTTGCTGACTTCGATGTTTTCAACGGCGAAGATTTCGCGGCTCTGCGAACCGGTGTCGCGCACGCCGTCCAGATAGGTGTCGCCCTGGGCGTCGAAGCCGCGAATGAACGGACGATCGCCCTGCGGGTTGCCGCCTTCACCGGCGCCGAAGGTGATGCCCGGCACAGTACGCAAGGCGTCCTGCATGTTCAGCGCGCCGGTGTCCTTGAGCACTTGTTGCGGGATGACGGTGACCGAGCGCGGCGTGTCGACCAGCGGCGCGGTGTACTTGGGCGAGGAGGCTTTTTCGACCTGATAGGAAGTCGAGTCCTGGGCTTCGCCGGTGATGGCGGTGGCGTCCAGGGCGATGGCGTTGCCGGACGCTTTGCTGTCGGTTTTTTCCGCCGCGAAGACCATCTGCCCAGCGGAGCCGGCGGTGATTGCGACACCGATTGCCGAGGCGAGCAGACGTGGTGAACTGACCGGTAATTGTGCGTGTTGACGTGCCATTTTTATTCCCCTCCCCAAGGATTTGAGGCGGCGGAATATAGGGTAAACAGGTATTCGTATCAATTGCGAAACATTGTTATTCGCATTGAATTTACATTCTTTACAATTTGCCCTTACGGTTTCTGCCCGTTCATTCGTCTTACGGGTTTTACACGGTCAATAAGAATCAATACCATTGCCGCCTTCTTGCCATCAGGTGACATCGCCATGCTGCTGCACATTCCCGGGCTGTTCGCAAAAGACGAAGTGCAGCGCATCCGCCAAGCCCTGGAGCAGGCGGATTGGGCCGACGGCAAGATCACCGCCGGCTTCCAGTCGGCCAAGGCCAAGCACAATCTGCAACTGCCCGAAGGCCATCCGCTGGCCAAGGAAATCGGCGCGGCGATGCTCGAGCGGCTGTGGAAGAATCCGCTGTTCATGTCTGCTGCATTGCCGCACAAGGTCTTCCCACCGTTGGTGAACTGTTACACGGCCGGCGGCAGTTTCGATTTTCACATCGACAACGCCGTGCGCCAGCCCAAGGGCAGCATCGAGCGGGTGCGCACCGATTTGTCGGCGACGCTGTTTTTCAGCGAGCCGGAAGATTACGACGGCGGCGAACTTGAGATTCAGGACACCTACGGCACCCAGCGAGTGAAGCTGCCGGCTGGCGACATGGTGTTGTATCCGGGCACCAGTTTGCACAAGGTCAACGCGGTCACCCGTGGTGCGCGTTATGCGTCATTTTTCTGGACGCAGAGCCTGGTGCGCGAAGACAGTCAGCGCGCGTTGCTGTTCGAAATGGACGGGGCGATTCAGCAACTGACGCACGACGTTCCCGATCACCCTTCGCTGATCCGCCTCACCGGCACTTATCACAACTTGCTGCGGCGTTGGGTCGAGGTATGAGTTTCCAGCTGCGTCGCGAGGAAGCCCTGGACGGTGAACAGTTGCGCGCAATGCTCGCCGAAAGTCCTGCCCGCGCTGCGCAGGCGATCTTGCTCGCGGCCGGCGAGGGCGAGGTTGAAGCGCAGGCGCTGCTGGGGCAGATCCTGCTGGACGGTCAGGGCATCGCGCAGGATCAACCGCTTGCGCTGCGCTGGTTCGCTATTGCCGCCGGGCGCGGGCATCTGATGGCGCGCAACATGCTCGGGCGTTGTCATGAGCATGGTTGGGGTTGTGCGGCGGATGCCTCGGTGGCGGCGCAGCATTATCGGATCGCCGCCGAGGCGGGGCTGGACTGGGCGATGTACAACCTCGCCAACCTGCTGGCGACCGGGCGCGGGGTGACGGTTGATCATCAGCAGGCGCTGGCGCTGTATCGGCGCGCGGCTGAGTTGGGCCATGCGAAGTCGATGAACCTGCTTGGGCGGTATTTGGAGGAAGGGCAGGTGTGTCCGGCGGATCCGCTGGCGGCGCGTGAGTGGTATCGGCGTTCTGCCGAGGCAGGGGATTTTCGTGGGCAGTTCAGTTATGCGGCGGTGTTGGCGGGTGAAGGGCGGATCGATGATGCCGTCATATGGCTTGAGAAGGCCTTGGCCGCCGGCAATCTGAATTTCCTGCGGGTAGCGAGCCAGACGCTGGCGAGCGCTACGGATCCCAGAATCCAGGCCATGGCCAATCAATATTCCCAACGCTACGCGCAATCCCTGTAGGAGCTGCCGCAGGCTGCGATCTTTTGCCTTTGATTTTTTAAAAGCCAGATCAAAAGATCGCAGCCTGCGGCAGCTCCTACATGGGATTTGCGGACACAAAAAAGCCCATGACACGTCATGGGCTTTTCTCTTGCAGCTGCTCCTTAAACGTAAAACGACTTCAGCGGCGGAAACCCGTTGAACTCGACCGCGCTGTAGCTGGTGGTGTACGCACCGGTCGACAACCAGTACAGACGATCACCAATCGCCAGGTTCAGCGGCAAGCCATACTTGTAGTTCTCGTACATGATGTCGGCGCTGTCGCAGGTCGGGCCGGCGATCACGACTTCTTCCATCTCGCCTTTCTTCTCGGTCCAGATCGGGAACTTGATCGCTTCGTCCATGGTTTCGATCAGGCCGGAGAACTTGCCCACATCGGTATACACCCAACGCTCGACGGCAGTGCGCGACTTGCGTGCAACCAGTACCACTTCGCTGACCAGAATACCGGCGTTGGCAATCAGCGAACGGCCCGGCTCGAGGATGATTTCCGGCAGGTCATCACCGAAGTCTTCTTTCAGGAAGCGAATGATTTCTTCGGCGTAGGTTTCCAGGCTGTTGGTGCGGGTGATGTAGTTGGCCGGGAAGCCGCCGCCCATGTTGATCAGCTTGAGGTGGATGCCGTCTTCTTCTTTCAGGCGTTCGAAGATCACTTTGACCTTGGCGATCGCCGCGTCCCAGACGCTGATGTCGCGCTGTTGCGAACCGACGTGGAACGAAATGCCGTATGGCACCAGACCGAGGTCGCGGGCGAGGATCAGCAGGTCCATGGCCATGTCGGTCTGGCAGCCGAACTTGCGCGACAGCGGCCAGTCAGCGGTGGTCGAGCCTTCAGTGAGGATGCGCACATAGACTTTCGAACCCGGTGCAGCCTTGGCGATGTTGCGCAGGTCGGCCTCGGAGTCGGTGGAGAACAGACGCACGCCCTTGTCGTAGAAGTAGCGAATGTCCTTGGATTTCTTGATGGTGTTGCCGTAGCTGATACGGTCGGCGCTGACGCCGCGATCCATCACCTTGTCCAGCTCATAGATCGAGGCGATGTCGAAGCTCGAACCTTTTTCCTTGAGCAGGTCGATGATCTCGACGGCCGGGTTGGCCTTGACCGCGTAGTAGACCTTGGCGAATTCGAAACCGGCGCGCAGGTCATCGTAGGCCTGGGCGATCATCGCGGTGTCGATCACCACGAACGGGGTTTCCTGTTTGTCGGCGAACGCCTTCATTTTGTCGAATGTAGCGCGCGCGAAATAGTCTTCGACCTGGATCGACATGCTGGGAACTCCTGCTGGCAAACTAAGTTAATCAATGGGTGCATGAACGCCCTCCGTATCCCCACTTTGGTTCGCCTACTTCCCAAGGCATGTCGCCGAAAGCAAAAAGGCCCAGAGATGTGCAGCTATCCCTTGGCCTTGCTGTCTCGTCGTCAGTACTTGAGCCGGATGGATCGTTTCCAGCATGGACGTTCGGCGCGAACTTTAGGGCGTGAGGGGCGCGAGATCAACTAAAAATGTCGCGTTTTTGCACGCTTCTGACGTGCGTCGCGTTCATCACTCCTTCTACCCGACCGAGATGACGGACAGATGTTCCCGGCGAATTTTCGAGTGTTAAACATATCTGCACGTTCGTGGCTTTTGTCAGCTAGATCGCAGGTAAGTGTGATGGCGACAACATCGGCGACGTTAGCGGCGAGAGAGGGTTTTGAAGGGGGATTTGGACCTCGAAGAAGCTGAATTGACGACGCGCTTGCAGGAGAGGCTGTTGAGATTCTTTGTCACCTTGTGAAGATCAACAAAGTTACGTAGATCCTGTGGGAGCGAGCCTGCTCGCGAAGGCATTTTCACAGCCGCCAATTTAGCGTCGACTGATATTGCGCTTCGCGAGCAGGCTCGCTCCCACAGGGATCGGGTTTCAACCACGCGGGCGGATTATGCGACCACCGTCTCAGCCGGCGAGACGATATTGGTCTTCATCCCCCGCGAACGTCCCGAGCTCAGGTACGCCGCGATCGATTCCTGCGTCACCTCGCCGAGGAAAACCCGTTCGGCATCCATCACCGGCAGCCAGGCGCGGTTGAACTCGTACATGCGCGACAACAGGATGCGCAGGTGCTCGTCGTACGCTGCGGTGGCGTTGAACTCACGAAGGAATTGCGCGCAGGTGCCGGTCTGGCGATGCAGGTCGCGACGGCGCACGTAACCCAGTGCCTTGTTCTCGGCGCAAGTCACCACGACATAACGGCGGTCGTGCTCGTCCATCAATTCCAGCGCATCGGCCACCGGGGTTTCCGGGCTGACCGACGGCGCGTTGTCCGCCGCGTCTTCTGCCTTCACCAACAACAGGCGCTTGAGGGTGCTGTCCTGGCCGACGAAGTTGCTCACAAAGTCGTCTGCAGGGTGCGCGAGCAGTGTGTCCGGGTGGTCGATCTGCAGCAGCTTGCCGGCGCGGAAGATCGCGATCTTGTCGCCCAGTTTGATCGCTTCGTCGATGTC
Source organism: Pseudomonas sp. UF-293 (assembly GCF_058245595.1). Lineage (NCBI taxonomy): Bacteria > Pseudomonadati > Pseudomonadota > Gammaproteobacteria > Pseudomonadales > Pseudomonadaceae > Pseudomonas > Pseudomonas sp. UF-293. The sequence continues at coordinate 117,886 of NZ_JBSICA010000013.1, forward strand.
GTGGCTGACCATGATCACGGTCTTGTTCAGCGCGCGCTGCATCTCGAAGAATTCGTTCTGGATCATCTCGCGGTTGATCGGATCGACCGCGCCGAACGGCTCGTCCATCAACAGCAGCGGCGCATCAGCGGCCAAGGCGCGGATCACGCCGATACGCTGTTGCTGGCCACCGGACAATTCACGCGGATACCGATGCAGATACTGCTTGGGCTCGAGCTTGATCATGCTCATCAGTTCGCGGGCGCGGTCGTGGCATTTCTGTTTGTCCCAGCCGAGCAGTTTCGGTACGACGACGATGTTCTCTTCGATGGTCATGTTCGGGAACAGACCAATCTGCTGGATCACGTAGCCGATGTTGCGGCGCAGGGTCACTTCGTCGAGATCGGTGGTGTCTTCGCCGTTGATGAGGATCTTGCCCGAGGTCGGTTTGATCAGGCGGTTGATCATTTTCAGCGTGGTGCTTTTGCCGCAACCCGATGGCCCGAGGAACACGCAGATCTCGCCTTCATTGACGGTCAGGCTTACCGAGTCCACGGCTTTGACATCTTTGCCGTTGCTTTGGAAAGTTTTGCTGAGGTTTTGAAGTTCGATCATTTGAGGAGTCCTTTTGGAGTCAGCGAGCGTTGCAGCCACTGCAAAACGAGGTCGGCGAAAATCGCCAGAAGACTGACCAGCAGCGCGCCGACGATCAGCATCGACATGTCACTGCGGCTGATGGAGGCGAGGATCAACACACCGAGGCCGCCGGCACCGATGGTCGCGGCGATGGTCATCACGCCGATGTTCATCACCACGGCGGTGCGCACGCCAGCGAGGATCACCGGTACCGCAATCGGCAACTCGACCATGCGCAGGCGCTGGCCGAAGGTCATGCCGATGCCGCGCGCGGCTTCACGGATGCCCGGCTCGACACCGGTGAGGGCGAGGTAGGTGTTGCGCATGATCGGCAGCAACGAATAGAGGAACACGGCGGTGATCGCTGGCAGTGGCCCCAGGCCCTGGCCGAACTTGGAGTAGAACGGCAGCAGCAGGCCGAACAGGGCGATCGACGGCACGGTCAGCAGCACCGTGGCGCTTGCTTGTAATGGGCCAGCGAGGGTGGGGAAGCGCGTCATCAGGATGCCCAGCGGCACGCCGATGACGATCGCCAGGGTCACGGCGATGCCGACCAGAGTGATGTGCTGCCAGGTCAGGTGCATCACCTGCTGCCAGTCGAGATGGGAAAAGGCGTTCAGAAATTCCATGACTTCTCCTCTCTTAATTCAGTGGGTGCTGGCGCAGGAAATCGGCGGCAACGGACGATGGGCTTTCGTGGTCGACGTCGACCCGCGCGTTGAGTTGGCGCATGGTTTCGTCGTCGAACAGTTCGGCCAGCGGCTTGAGTTGTTCGGCCAGTTTCGGGTTGGCGTCCAGCGTGGCCTGACGCACCACGGGAGCGGCGGTGTAGTCGGGGAAGTAATGCTTGTCGTCTTCCAGCAATTTCAGGCCGAAGGCATTGAGCCGGCCGTCGGTGGTGTAGACCAGCCCGGCAAACACCTGACCGTTACGCAGTGCGGTGTAGACCAGGCCGGCATCCATCTGCCGGATGTTCTTGCGGGTCAGGTTCATGTCGTAGAGCTTGACCATGCCGTTGAGACCGTCGGAGCGGTTGGCGAACTCGGTGTCCAGCGCCACCAGATGATTGGTCTTGGCCTCGGCGCGCAGCACTTCGTTGAGCTGGCTGATATTGCCGATCTGCGGGTATTGCTCGGCGACTTTTTTCGGCAGGGCAAGGGCATAGGTGTTGCTGAATTTCGACGGCGTCAGCCAGACCAGGCCTTTTTTCGCGTCGAGTTCTTTGACCCGGGCGTAGGACTGCGCGCTGTCGAGTTTCTCGGTGACATGGTTATAGGCCACCAGCGATACGCCGGTGTATTCCCAGAGCAGGTCCAGTTGGCCACTTTCGTGGGCGCTGCGGGCCAGGTTGCTGCCCAGACCACCGGTGATCTGCGCGTCGTAGCCTTTGCTGCGCAGGTATTGCGCGGTGATTTCGGCGAGCAGGGTTTGCTCTGTGAAGACCCGGGCGCCGAGGCGGATGACCGGTTTTTCAGCGGCTTGCGCGATTCCTGCGAACAGCAGGACGCAGCCTAAGATCAAGCTAAGTCGTTTCATAAATATTCCTTCGCAAAGCCTTAAGACGGGCGCAGACCGCGTTCCAGCCAGAGACGGCTGGCGAGGGTGACCACGCCATCGAGCAGCAGCGCCAACAGCGCGGTGCACGCGGCGCCGAGCAGCAGTTGCGGCTGATTGTTCAGGGCGATGCCGGGGAAGATCAGGCTGCCGAGGCTGTTGGCGCCGATCAGGAACGCCAGCGGCGCGGTGCCGACGTTGATCGCCAGGGCGACACGCACGCCACCGACGATGATCGGCACGGCGTTGGGCAATTCGACTTTCCACAGCACTTGGCGCGGGGTCATGCCGATGCCGACAGCGGCTTCTTTCAGCGAGCCCTGTACATTTTTCAGGCCTTCATAGGTGTTGCGCACGATCGGCAACAGCGAGGCGAGGAACAGGGCGAAGATCGCCGGGCCACTGCCGATGCCGAGGATGCCCAGCGCAATCGCGAGCACGGCCAGCGGTGGCACGGTGTTGCCGATATTGAAAATCTGCATGAAGCGTTCGGCGCGGCCGACCATGCTCGGGCGGCTGAGGAAGATACCGGCGGGGATGCCCACGACAAGGGCGGCCAGCATGGAAGCGAGGACGAGAATCAGATGAGCTTGCAAGTAAAACAACAAATCGTCACGGTAGTGTTCGATCGTGTTGATGCCGATCCAGTGGACCAGCAGGGCCAGGAGTGCGATCACCACCGCACCTCCCATCAGCCCTTTGCCATAGCGGATAGCCACAGGCGGACTCCTTTTTTTGTAGTCGGCGAGCGCTGCTCCGCGTGGCAAGCCATTCCTGGCTGCCGGAGTCAGCGTTCGCGAAAAGTAGCCGTTTTCCAGCACCGGCCAAGCGGTGCGAAAGCGAGCCATGAGCGCAGCCTCGTCAGGCTAACTTGCTGATTTTTCAGCCCCTGACGAAAGTTCGTAACAGGGGATGGACGTCTCCGTGCTTTAAAAGGTTCCCACATTGGATGCCATCTGGCCACCTGTAGGAGCTGCCGCAGGCTGCGATCTTTTGATCTGGCTTCTAGAAAACAGGTCAAAAGATCGCCGCCTGCGGCAGCTCCTACGGGGTTTTGCGCGGCCGAGGGACGGTAGTTTGGCGATCACTTTTTAAGCTATACTCGCCGCCCTTTTTTGAATCACCGCCAGGCGATTTCCCATGACCCAACAGGCCGCCGAAGTCGCGAAACGCCGCACTTTCGCCATTATTTCCCACCCCGATGCCGGTAAAACCACGATCACCGAAAAGCTCCTGTTGATGGGCAAGGCGATTGCAGTGGCCGGTACGGTGAAATCCCGTAAATCCGATCGCCATGCGACATCCGACTGGATGGAGATGGAGAAGCAGCGGGGTATTTCCATTACCACGTCGGTCATGCAGTTCCCCTATCGTGAACACATGATCAACCTGCTCGACACGCCGGGCCACGAAGACTTCTCCGAAGACACCTATCGCACCCTGACAGCGGTGGACTCGGCACTGATGGTGCTCGACGGCGGTAAGGGTGTAGAGCCACGGACCATTGCGCTGATGGACGTCTGCCGTCTGCGTGACACGCCGATCGTCAGCTTCATCAACAAACTCGACCGTGACATTCGCGACCCGATCGAACTGCTCGACGAAATCGAAGCGGTCCTGAAGATCAAGGCTGCGCCGATCACCTGGCCGATCGGTTGCTACCGTGATTTCAAGGGCGTGTATCACCTGGCCGACGACTACATCATCGTCTACACCGCCGGTCACGGTCACGAGCGCACCGAAACCAAGATCATCGAAAAACTCGACTCCGACGAGGCGCGCGCGCACTTGGGCGATGAGTACGAGCGCTTCATCGAACAGCTGGAACTGGTGCAGGGCGCCTGTCACGAATTCAACCAGCAGGAATTCCTCGACGGCCAACTGACCCCGGTGTTCTTCGGTACGGCGCTGGGCAATTTCGGTGTCGACCACGTGCTCGATGCTGTCGTCGATTGGGCGCCGCGTCCGCTGGCGCGCGTGGCCAATGAGCGCACCGTCGAGCCGGTGGAAGAGAAGTTCTCGGGCTTCATTTTCAAGATCCAGGCGAACATGGACCCGAAGCACCGCGACCGCATCGCCTTCATGCGTATCTGCTCCGGCAAGTACGAGAAAGGCATGAAGATGCGCCACGTACGCACCGGCAAGGACGTGCGCATCGGCGACGCCCTGACGTTCTTCTCCTCCGAGCGGGAACAGCTCGAAGAAGCCTACGCCGGCGACATCATCGGTCTGCACAACCACGGCACGATCCAGATCGGCGACACCTTCAGCGAAGGCGAAGTGCTGGGTTTCACCGGTATCCCGCACTTCGCCCCGGAACTGTTCCGTCGTGTGCGTCTGCGTGATCCGCTGAAGTCCAAGCAATTGCGTCAGGGCTTGCAGCAGTTGGCCGAAGAGGGCGCGACCCAGGTGTTCTTCCCGGAGCGCAGCAACGACATCATTCTCGGCGCCGTCGGGGTGCTGCAGTTCGATGTGGTCGCCAGCCGTTTGAAAGAGGAATACAAGGTCGAGTGCTCGTATGAGCCGATTACTGTGTATTCGGCGCGCTGGATCGAATGTGACGACAAGAAGAAGCTTGAGGAATTCTCCAACAAAGCGGTGGAGAACCTCGCGCTGGATGGCGGTGGGCATCTGACCTATCTGGCGCCGACGCGGGTTAACCTGGCGTTGATGGAGGAGCGTTGGCCGGATGTGAAATTCCGCGCGACGCGTGAGCATCATTAAGCGCTGAGCTGGTTTGTTCGAAGCCCCCAAGGTGTAGGCCTTGGGGGTTTTTTGCTTTTTGTTTTGGGGGTATATCCGTTTCTGCGGGTGTTGCTGATTACGGTTTCGCCCGTACGGCGAGGCACTTTTTCCAAACGCCGAAAAAGTACCCAAAAAGGCTTGCTCCTACGTCCGGATCAATCCCTCCACTCAGCCTTCCGACGTCGCCGGTGGATCAAGATCAAAAGCTTTACTCGAGCTAACGCTCATCGGGTGTAGGAGCTGCCGGAGGCTGCGATCTTTTGCTTTTGCTTTTGCTGTTCTGTGGGAGCGAGCCTGCTCGCGAAGGCGGCTGACAGCCGGTCGACATCTAGCAGACTGCATGCGATTCCAGTGAGGTGAGTGTGCGCCGGGTGAAAGCTATACGTCGCTTGAAACCCATCCAGTCCAGGCACGGGCCTTAGCTGTTTCTGTTATTGCTGTTATTCGAAAGCAATCTGTGCTCCGAGGGCATTTCTGCCCGCTCGGCTGCGTCCTAAGTGGTGAGCCGGTCGGATCGCAACTAGATTTCACACGGAGCCAGTCCGGCAAGCATGTCTTAGCGCAACAGGATGGAGTCGGCCATGAAAAGCAGATTGCTACGTATTTTGATGTTGTTGAAAGTGATGGTGATGCTGTCCCTCGGCGCGGCGACGGCGTGGGCCGAGTGTGAGGATCATGATTCGCAGGCGTTCAACGGCCAGGTCGGGCATAGCGGGCTGATGCTGGCCAAGTCCGAGTCGGAGCCGGGGGATATGAATCAGGGCGGCAGCGCCGATGATGACGACTCGACCACGGACGAGCCGGACACCGATGATCCGGATGACGAGGGCGACAGCCAGACGTAGATAGTCGACCAAAGAAAAACCCCTTCGGCCTCGACTGATGCGCAGTCGAGGTGAAAGGGGTTTGGTTAGCTCTGGTTCACCGCAAATCCCCTGTAGGAGCTGCGGAACGCTGCGATCTTTTGATCTTGCTTCTGAAAATCAAAAGATCGCAGCCTCGTTGCACTCGTCAGCTCCTACAGGTTTTATGCAGGTCTCAGCATTGGCCTTATGCCGCGCCGTCGAGGAACTGCTCAGCGTAGTGGCAGGCCACCTGCCGATTATCCAGTTCACGCAACAGCGGCTCTTCCGTGGTGCAACGCTCGGTCGCGTACGGGCAGCGCTTGTGGAAAGCACAGCCCGGTGGCGGGTTGAGCGGGTTGGGCAGTTCGCCGACGATCTTGATTTTCGGCTTGTTCGGGTCCGGGTGAATCGTCGGGGTCGCCGACAGCAGCGCTTGGGTGTACGGATGCAGCGGGCGTTCGTAGATGTCGTTCTTCGGACCCAGTTCCACCGGGCGACCGAGGTACATCACCATCACGTCATCGGCTACGTGCTGCACCACCGCGAGGTTGTGCGAGATGAACACGTAGGCGGTATTGAACTCCTGCTGCAGATCCATGAACAGGTTGAGCACCTGGGCCTGAATCGACACGTCCAGCGCCGAAGTCGGTTCGTCCGCCACCAGCACTTTCGGTTGCAGCATCATTGCCCGCGCCAGGGCGATACGCTGGCGCTGACCACCGGAGAACATGTGGGGATAGCGCTGGTAATGCTCGGGACGCAAGCCGACCTGCTTCATCATCGCCTGGACTTTCTCGCGACGTTCGCTGGCCGACAGCTTGGTGTTGATCAGCAGCGGCTCGGCCAGTTGGTCACCGATTTTCTGCCGTGGATTCAACGATGCGTACGGGCTCTGAAACACCATCTGCACGTCTTTGCGCAGTTGCTTGCGCTCGGCCTTGTCGGCGCCGGCAACTTCCTGGCCGGCGATCTGCAGCGAGCCCGATGACGGTTCTTCGATCAGCGTCAGGGCGCGGGCGAGGGTGGATTTGCCACAGCCCGACTCACCCACCACGGCGAGGGTCTTGCCGGCTTCCAGTTCGAACGACACGCCGTTGAGCGCGCGCACGGTGGCGTGGCCCTTGAACAGGCCACGGGAGACTTCGTAGTGACGGGTCAGGTCGCGGGCGGTAAGTACGACGGCCATTACGCCACCTCCTGGTTCAGCGGGTAGAAGCAGCGGGCGAGGCTGTTGGCTTTCGGATCAAGGCCCGGACGCTGGGTGCGGCAGTTGTCCTGCACGTACGGGCAGCGTGGCGACAGCAGGCAACCCTGCGGACGGTCGTAGCGGCCCGGGACGATGCCCGGCAAGGTCGACAGACGTGAGGCGCCGAGGCTGTGCTCGGGAATCGCCTTGAGCAGCGCTTCGCTGTACGGGTGCGCCGGAATGTCGAACAGCTGCGGCACCTGGCCGACTTCCACGGCCTGGCCGGCGTACATCACGCAGACGCGCTGGGCGGTTTCCGCCACGACGGCGAGGTCGTGGGTGATCAGCACCAGGCCCATGTTTTGTTCTTTCTGCAACGCCAGCAGCAGATCCATGATCTGCGCCTGAATGGTTACGTCGAGTGCGGTGGTCGGCTCGTCAGCGATCAGCAGTTTCGGCTCGCCGGCAATCGCCATGGCGATCGCGACACGCTGGCTCATACCGCCAGACAGTTGATGCGGGTAGGCATCCATGCGACTGGCGGCGCCCGGAATTTCGACTTTTTCCAGCAGTTCGATGGCACGCTTGCGCGCTTGCTTGCCGGACATTTTCAGGTGCAGGCGCAGCACTTCTTCGATCTGGAAACCGACGGTGTAGCTCGGGTTCAGTGCGGTCATCGGGTCCTGGAAGACCATCGACAGGTCTTTGCCGACGATCTGCCGACGCTGACGATTGCTCAGCTTGAGCATGTCCTTGCCGTCGAAGCTGAGCGAGTCGGCGGTGACGATGCCGGGATGCTCGATCAGGCCCATCAGCGCCATCATGGTCACGGATTTACCCGAACCCGACTCGCCAACGATGGCCAGCACTTCGCCTTTGTCGACTTTCAGGTCGAGGCCGTCGACCACCGGGGTCGCGGTCTTGTCGCCGAAGCGGACGTTGAGATTCTTGATTTCTAGCAGTGACATTTGAATCTCCTCAGGCGGCGTTCTTGAGTTTCGGGTCCAGCGCATCGCGCAGGCCGTCGCCCATCAAGTTGATTGCCAGCACGCTGAGCAAAATGGTCAGACCAGGCAGGCTTACCACCCACCAGGCGCGTTCGATGTAGTCGCGGGCCGAGGCCAGCATGGTGCCCCACTCAGGGGTTGGCGGTTGTACGCCGAGGCCGAGGAAGCCCAGTGCGGCGGCATCGAGAATCGCCGAGGAAAAGCTCAGGGTCGCCTGTACGATCAGCGGCGCCATGCAGTTGGGCAGCACGGTGATGAACATCAGACGCGGCAGACCGGCACCGGCCAGACGCGCGGCGGTGACGTAGTCGCGGTTCAGTTCGCCCATCACGGCAGCACGGGTCAGACGCACGTAGGACGGCAGGGAAACCACAGCAATGGCGATCACGGTGTTGATCAGGCCAGGGCCGAGGATGGCGACGATCGCCACGGCCAGCAGCAGCGACGGCAGGGCCAGCATGATGTCCATCAGACGCATGATGGTCGGGCCGACCACTTTCGGGAAGAAACCGGCGAACAGACCCAGCAGGATCCCCGGAATCAACGACATCACCACCGACGACAAGCCGATCAGCAGCGACAGGCGCGAACCCTGGATCAGACGCGACAGCAGGTCACGGCCGAGTTCGTCGGTGCCGAGCAGGAACTGCATCTGCCCGCCTTCGAGCCACGCCGGCGGCGTCAGCAGGAAGTCACGGTATTGCTCGCTCGGGTTATGCGGCGCGACCCACGGCGCGAAAATCGCGCAGAAGATGATCAGCAGCATGAACAGCAGGCCGGCAACGGCGCCCTTGTTCTTGGAGAACGCTTGCCAGAATTCTTTGTACGGCGACGGGTACAGCAGGCTTTGATCCACGGCGGACGTGGCGGTGGCTACTGAGGATGTTGGAGTGCTCATGGGTATCGACCTCAGCGCTGATGACGGATGCGTGGGTTGGCAAAGCCGTAGAGGATGTCCACCACGAAGTTGACCAGAATCACCAGGCAGGCGATTAACAGGATGCCGTTTTGCACCACCGGATAGTCCCGGGCGCCGATGGCTTCGATCAGCCATTTACCGATGCCGGGCCAGGAGAAGATGGTTTCGGTCAGGACCGCACCGGCCAGCAGCGTGCCGACCTGCAGGCCGACCACGGTCAGCACCGGAATCAGTGCGTTGCGCAGACCGTGCACGAACACCACGCGCGACGGCGACAGGCCTTTGGCCTTGGCGGTGCGGATGTAGTCTTCGCGCAGCACTTCGAGCATCGACGAACGGGTCATCCGCGCGATCACCGCCAGCGGAATGGTGCCGAGCACGATGGCCGGCAGGATCAGGTGATGCAGGGCGTCGAAGAACGCGCCGACGTCATCGGCCAGCAGCGTGTCGATCAGCATGAAACCGGTCTTCGGCTCGATGTCATACAACAGGTCGATGCGCCCGGAAACCGGAGTCCAGCCCAGGCTCACCGAGAAGAACATGATCAGGATCAGGCCCCACCAGAAGATCGGCATCGAGTAGCCCGCGAGGGAGATGCCCATCACCCCGTGGTCGAACAGCGATCCTCGTTTGAGTGCCGCGATCACCCCGGCCAGAAGCCCGAGGATGCCAGCGAACAGCAGGGCGGCCATGGACAGTTCCAGGGTCGCCGGGAAAAGAGAGGTGAACTCGGTCCACACGCTTTCACGGGTACGCAACGACTCACCGAGATCGCCCTGGGCCAGTTTGCCGATGTAGTCCAGATACTGGGCATACAGCGGCTTGTTCAGCCCCAGGCGTTCCATTGCCTGAGCGTGCATTTCGGGGTCGACCCGACGTTCGCCCATCATCACTTCCACGGGGTCGCCCGGAATCATGCGAATCAACGCGAAAGTCAGCAAGGTGATGCCGAAAAACGTGGGGATCAACAACCCCAGTCGGCGGGCAATAAAACTAAACATCTTGTGTGGTACCTCATCAGCCGGTTAGGCGTGTCCGGCGTCCCTCAGGTCAGGGACGCCGGGCGTTTCTTATCTACTTCACCTGGGTGGTGGCGAAGTTATTAGTGGTGAGAGGGCTGATGTGGTAGCCCTCTACATTGTTGCGCATTGCAGTGAACATCCGAGTATGGGCCATGCTGATCCATGGCTGGTCCTGATTAAACAGCACTTGGGCCTGTTCGTAGAGCGCGGCGCGTTCGGCCGGATCTACTTTAGCCCGCGCTTCATCCAGCAGTGCCTGGAATTTCTCGTTGCACCAGCGCGCGTAGTTTTCGCCGTTCTTGGCGGCCTCGCAACTGAGCATAGGCGTCAGGAAGTTATCCGGGTCGCCGTTGTCGCCCGCCCATCCGGCCGAAACCATATCGTGCTCGCCGGCCTTGGCGCGCTTGAGCATCTCGCCCCATTCCATCACGCGGATGTCGATCTTGATCCCGACTTTCGCCAGGTCAGCCTGCATCATTTGCGCGCCGAGCATCGGGTTGGGGTTGGTCGGACCGCCGCCGTTACGGGTGAACAGGGTGAACGTGGTGCCTTCCGGAACCCCGGCTTCCTTGAGCAGGGCGCGTGCCTTGTCGAGGTCCCGTGGCGGGTTTTTCAGATCATGGTTGTAGCCGAGCAGGGTTGGCGGGTACGGGTTGACCGCCACTGAGGCGTTGCCCTTGCCGAACAGCGCGTTGACGTAGGCTTCCTTGTCGAACGCGATGTCGATGGCTTTACGCACACGCACATCGCTCATGTACTTGTGCTGGGTGTTCATCGCGACGTACGAGACGGTCATCGCGTCCAGCTCGTCGACTTTCAGCTTGCTGTCTTTCTTGATGCTCGGGATGTCATCCGGTTTTGGATACAGCGCGACCTGGCACTCGTTGGCCTTGAGCTTTTGCAGACGCACGTTGTTGTCGGTGGCGATCGCCAGAATCAACGCGTCGGCCGGCGGCTTGCCACGGAAATAATCCGGGTTGGCCTTGAAGCGCACCTGCGCATCCTTGGCGTAGCGCTGGAAGATGAACGGGCCGGTGCCGATCGGCTTGTTGTTCAGATCGCCGGCCTTGTTGGCCTTGAGCAACTGGTCGGCGTATTCGGCCGGGTAGATCGACGAGAAGGCCATGGCGAGGTCGGCGAGGAACGGTGCTTCGCGGCGGGTCAGGGTGAACTTGACCGTGTTGTCGTCGACTTTCTCGACGCTTTTGAGCAGTTCCTTGAAGCCCATGCTTTCAAAGTACGGGAAGCCCACGCTCGACAGTTTGTGCCACGGGTGATTCGGGTCCAGCTGGCGCTGGAAACTCCAGACCACGTCGTCGGCGTTCATGTCGCGGGTCGGCTTGAAGTATTCGGTGGTGTGGAACTTGACGCCTTTGCGCAGGTGGAACGTGTAGGTCAGGCCGTCTTCGCTGATGTCCCAGGACTCGGCGAGTGCCGGGATCACTTCGGTGGTGCCGGGCTTGAAATCGGCCAGTCGGTTGAAGATGGTTTCGGCCACAGCGTCCGCCGTGACTGCAGTTGTGTACTGGACCATATCGAAGCCTTCCGGGCTGGCTTCGGTGCAGACCACCAAGGGTTTGGCCGAGGCGCCGACAGCGACACTCAGCAACGCAGCCGCGATGGCTGCACGTAGGGGAAGCATTTTCATCGATAACCCTCTGCAATCGGTTGAAGACAGAAAACCGAACGGCCGACTCATCATGAGTCAGCCGTCGGTTGGCGTTTTTACAGAATGTTGAACGGGATGGTGGTTACGAGACGGAACTCGTTGATGCTGCCGTCCAGCTGATTATCACTGGCACGGTGCGCAGTGTAGGTGGCGCGGATGGCCGTGGCTTTGAGCGGACCACTTTGAACCGCGTAAGCAGCACCGATTCCGTATTCGTAGTGATGTTCGCCGTCCATCGCCAGCACGCTGTCATAAGCGCCGCCTTTATAGTGGGTACCGTCGATGCCCCAGCCACGAGCGCTGTAGACGTTGAACTTCAAGCCAGGCACGCCATATTCAGCCATGTTCAGACCGTAAGCGACCTGGAAGGATTTCTCGTTCGGGCCGTTGAAGTCCGAGAGCAGGGAGTTGGCCAGGTAAATACCGTTGGTTTCGTGCAGGTAGTCGAAGTACTCGTTACCGTTAATTTCCTGGTACGAGAACGTCAGGCTATGGGCCTGGTGAGTCAGACCCAGGGACAGCGAGTACGTATCGTTGTCGATGTCACCCAGCTTGGCTTTACCTTCATCCACGGTCTTGTAGTAGTTCAGGCCGGTGGTCAGGCTCAGAATCTGGCTGTCGCCCAGTTCGTGGGTGGCGCCGAAGTAGTACTGTTTCCACATGTCTTCAGCTTGAGTGGCCCACAAGCTGGTTTTCAGGCTGGCAAACGGCTGATACGAAATACCAGCGGTGTTGACGTGATCAATTTCAATGATCGAATCAGCGTATTCGGAACGGAACTTGCGCTGGCTTTCTTCTGTACGCGGCGAGTTCTGATCGAACGTCGCGATGTCGAAGGTCAGGTTTTCCAGCTCTTCACTGTGCAGGCTGACGCCTTGAAAGCTCGAAGGCAGGGGACGGTTGCCTATCACGTCAACCATCGGGCTGCTGAAGTTCTGGCGGCCAGCGGTCAGGGTGGTATTGGAAACCCGAGCTTTGACGTTAGCCAGGCCCAGTTTGCTCCATTGGCCTTCAGCGTCACCGCCGTTACGGGTCAGTGTACGGTTGTTGCCTGGGCGCTCGAGACCGGCTTCCGGAGCGCCGCCGTTGCCGGATGCAAGGTTTTTGCGATCACGCTCCAGCGCAATGGCGTTGTACAGCGCAACTTCGGTGCTGATACCGACAGTACCTTCGGTGAACCCGGAGTTGTACTTGACGATGGTCCCCTGTACCCAGTTGATGCGGCGGTCAGTGGTTTGCAGCGTGTCGTTGTGTTTATAGCGGAATTTGGCGCCACGCTTGAGTTCTTCGTTGGCGTACCAGTTACGCGTCGATCCAGTAATCGATTGACCTTCCAGAAAGCCGGTGGCCTCAGCCTGGGCGCTTTTGGTGTTGACGGTCACCGGAGTGAACGCCTGGCTTTGGGTTTCCGCATAAGCCGTGGCGGTGATGCTGCTGATGGCCAGGGCCAGTATCGCGGTGCTGCTCAGTTTCATGGGTGAAGCTCCTTTACTTTCTTTTTATCCCGGCTTTTTTTGGTATGCCGGTTATTGGTTTAGAACTCGTTCACACATCGCAAACGTTTGCAAAAAGCCGGATTGGCGAATTTCGGCAAAGCGCTTGCGTGAGGGGAGTAGACGGCTCCCCTCAGCATTGCGGCTAATTGGTTGGTTTAATCGATACTGACACCCGAGAACACGTTGCGGCCGAACGGGCTGACTTTGAACCCTTCGACCCGGGTGCTTAACGGCTGGTTGACCGTCGAGTGGGCGACAGGCGTGATCGGCACTTGCTGTTTAAGCAATTGCTGGGCCTGTTTATAAAGCACGGTGCGCTGGTCGCGGTCGGTGACGACCTTGGCCTGTTTGATCAGCTTGTCGTAAGCCGGGTCGCACCACATGGAGTAGTTGTTGCCGCCGATGGCGTCGCAGCTGTACAGCGTGCCCAGCCAGTTGTCCGGGTCCCCATTGTCGCCGGTCCAGCCGATCAGGCTGACGTCGTGCTCGCCGTTCTTGGTGCGCTTGATGTACTCGCCCCATTCGTAGCTGACGATCTTCACTTTCAGGCCGATCTTGGCCCAGTCGGACTGGAGCATTTCGGCCATCAGTTTGGCGTTCGGGTTGTATGGACGCTGCACCGGCATTGCCCACAGGGTGATCTCGGTGCCTTCTTTCACGCCGGCAGCCTTGAGCAGTTCCTTGGCTTTTTCCGGGTTGTAGGCGGCGTCCTTGATGGTGTCGTCGTAGGACCACTGGGTCGGTGGCATGGCGTTGACGGCCAGTTGCCCGGCGCCTTGATAAACAGCGTTGAGAATCCCCTGTTTATTCACCGCCATGTCCAGCGCCTGACGCACTTCCAGTTGATCGAACGGCTTGTGGCGCACGTTGTAGGCGATGTAGCCGAGGTTGAAGCCCGGCTTGGAAATCAGTTGCAGTTTCGGGTCGGCCTTCAGCGCTTCAACATCGGCAGGACGCGGGTGCAGGGTGATCTGGCATTCGCCAGCCTTGAGCTTCTGCACGCGTACCGAAGCGTCGGTATTGATCGCAAAAATCAGGTTCTTCAGCTTGACCCGGCTCGGATCCCAGTACTGCGGGTTGCCGGTATAGCGGATGTTCGAGTCTTTCTGATAGCTCTTGAATACGAACGGCCCAGTGCCGATCGGCTTCTGGTTGATGTCGCTCGGCTTGCCGTCGGCCAGCAGCTTGTCGGCGTATTCGGCCGACAGAATCGAAGCGAAGCTCATCGCGATGTTCTGGATGAACGCGGCATCGACACTGTTGAGCGTGAACTCCACGGTCAGCGGCCCGGTCTTCTCGACCTTGGCAATGTTCTTGTTCAGGCTCATCCCGTTGAAGTACGGAAACTCGGTGGGGTAGGCCTTGCGGAACGGCTGTTGTGCATCGAGCATGCGATTGAACGTGAACAACACGTCGTCCGCGTTGAAATCGCGGCTCGGCTTGAAGTAAGGGGTCGTGTGAAATTTCACGCCTTCACGCAGGTGAAAGGTGTATTTCAGGCCATCTTCGGAAATGTCCCATTTGGTCGCCAGGCCCGGTACGACATTGGTCGCGCCTTTTTCGAACTCGACCAGGCGGTTGTACAGCGGCTCGGCGGCGTCGTTATCGGTGGCCGTTGTGTATTGCGCGGTATCGAAACCCGCCGGGCTGCCTTCCGAGCAAAACACCAGGCTGTCGCTGGCGGCATAGCTTGCAGACGTGGCGGCCAACAGGCCGGCGCCCAACAGTGCGGAAAAAACCAAGGTATGGCGCATGACGCTCCCTCTTTTTTAGTGTTGTGCAATGCGCCTGAGCCCCTATCCCGGGGCTTATGGGGCGCATTGAGCTCAATCCAATACGTAAAGCAAAACCGGTGGCCCACGCAGACACTGGTCAGTACGCGACGGTAGGCACCGTGCCTCTGGCAGTAAATACGTAATTGCCTTAATGCTCGTAGGAAAAGTCGACGCGCCTATACCGAAGCAATCATCTGCGGCGGATTTGGGTGTAGGCCTTTTCCTTTTTTCCCGGTAGATAAAGCAACGGCGACGTCAGAAACGCCGCCGTTGCAATGTCTTACTTGCTGACGCTGACGCCGTAGAAGGAATTCAGGCCAAATGGGCTGATCTTGAAATCCTGCACGTTGGCGCGCATGGGTTGATACACCGTCGAGTGAGCGATAGGTGTCATTGGAACTGCATCTTTGAGTACGTGTTGCGCCTGTTTGTACAGCTCGGTGCGCTTGCCCTGGTCGGTGGTGCGTTTGGCTTCTTTCACCAGGCCGTCGAACTTCTTGTCGCACCACTTGGAGAAGTTGTTGCCGCTCAGCGAGTCGCAGCCGAACAGAACGTTGAGCCAGTTGTCCGGATCACCATTGTCACCGCTCCAGCCAATGATCATGGCCTGGTTCTCGCCACCTTTGGAGCGCTTGATGTACTCGCCCCACTCGTAGCTGGTGATCTTCACTTTCAAGCCGATCTTGGCCCAGTCGGACTGGAGCATTTCCGCCATCAGTTTGGCGTTCGGGTTGTACGGACGCTGCACCGGCATCGCCCACAGGACGATCTCGGTACCTTCCTTGACGCCGGCTTCCTTGAGCAGCTGTTTGGCTTTCTCAGGGTCGTACTTGGCATCCTTGATGGTGGTGTCGTAGGACCACTGGGTCGGCGGCATGGCGTTAACGGCCAGTTGGCCCGCGCCCTGGTAAACCGAATCGATGATCTGCGGCTTGTTCACGGCCATGTCCAGCGCCTGACGCACGCGCAGGTCAGCCAGCGGGTTGGCCTCGTTGCTGCCCTTGACCTTGTCCATCACGTTGTAGGCGATGTAGCCCAAGTTGAAGCCAGCCTGATCCGGCATCTTCAGCGACTTGTCTTCTTTCAGCGCTTTCAGATCGGCCGGACGCGGGAACAGGGTGACCTGGCACTCGTTCTTCTTCAGCTTCTGGATACGCACCGACGGGTCGGTGGTGATGGCGAAGATCAGGTTGTCGATCTTCACGTCTTCAGGCTTCCAGTAATCCTTGTTGCCGGTGTAACGGATGTTCGAGTCTTTCTGGTAGCTCTTGAACACGAACGGGCCAGTGCCGATCGGCTTCTGGTTGATGTCGGCGGGTTTGCCATCCTTGAGCAATTGGGCCGCGTATTCGGCGGACTGCACGGACGCGAAGCTCATGGCCATGTTCTGGATGAACGCGGCGTCGACTTCTTTCAGAGTGAACTTGACGGTGTGGTCGTCGACTTTATCGATCTTGGTGATGTTGGTGTCCATCCCCATGTCGGTGAAGTACGGGAATTCGGTCGGGTACGCCTTACGGAACGGATCGTCCTTGTTGATCATGCGGTTGAAAGTAAACAGCACGTCGTCGGCGTTGAATTCACGAGTCGGCTTGAAATACGGGGTGGTGTGGAACTTGACGCCTTCACGCAGGTGGAAGGTGTAAGTCAGGCCATCGTCGGAAATGTCCCATTTGGTCGCCAGACCAGGAATCACGGCGGTCCCGCCGCGCTCGAACTGGGTCAGGCGGTTGAACATGGTTTCGGCTGAGGCGTCGAAGTCGGTTCCGGTGGTGTACTGGCCTGGATCAAAACCGGCCGGGCTCCCTTCGGAGCAGAACACCAGGTTAGTCGCAGCGGTGGCGAAAGGTGCGGAGGCTAACAAGCCTGCGCCGACTAGAAACGGAATGACCGCGTGTTTAAGCATGTTGGCCTCATGATTTGTTGTCATTTTTTAGTTGTGAGGTACGACCTCGTGAGTCGTGCCTGCGGATACTTATGCAGGCCCCATACCCAATGCAAGATCCAGAGCGGTCGGCGGCGTTAAACGGTGGCACGAACGTACCTTAATGTCGCATCCGTATAACTTTTGACGCATTTGACCGTTTGCGAGTGGTTTTTAAGGTGCATTCGGGGCACTGAAATGGTGCGTCAGTCATGTTGTGTGCGCTTGGGTGGGGCTTGGTGTTACTTATTTATACCCTTGGGGATGGGCGGGGTTGAGGGGGTTTTGGGGGTGGAGCTGGATGGGGTGGATTGGGGCGGGGATTGGGGAGTTTTACTTGGTGCAACTGGGTGTTTCGATTGGTGGCACCTTGGCGGCCTTTGGGCCGACCAGGGTGTTGGTTGGTTTGGGTGAATATCCGTTTCTGCGGGTGTTGCGGATTGCGGTTCCGCCCTTACGGCGGGTCACCTTTTTCAAACGCCGGAGTGCCGGCCCAGCAAAAAGGTAACCGAAAAGGCTTGCTCCTGCGTTCGGCCCTCGCAGGCTCGGGTTCCTTCGCTCCGGGACTGATCCGGGCGCAGCGGCTACGGTTTGCTTCGCTGCACCTCCTTGCGCTGTGTACGACTGCGTCGTACGGTCGCTGCGCTCCCACGCCCGGATCAATCCCTCCACTCAGCCTTCCGACGTCGCCGGTGGATCAAGATCAAAAGCTTTACTCGAGCTAACGCTCATCGGGTGTAGGAGCTGCCGAAGGCTGCGATCTTTTGCTTTTGCTTTTCTGTGGGAGCGAGCCTGCTCGCGAAGGCGGCCTGACAGCCGACCTGTTTCTTGAGGTTGTGCTCGATCCAATTGTAGGAGTGAGCCTGCTCGCGATGATGCACGTCCAGGCCCCCGAGGGCTGGAATTTGTTTAATTGCGATGCCCAATAACCCGAACCTTCCCACAAGGTTTTCAGGTTGTCCGTCGGACGTGCGCTCTCTAGGCTTGGGTCGTCGCTGGTTGTTCAGCGATCGGGTGTGAGAACCCGACATTCATAGTCATTCAGTGCCCAGATCCGCATAATTGCCGCCAGCAAGTTTGCTGCCTGCAAGTGCGTTATGGCGGCTCTGTGCGGGCGGGCTTATGTCCGGCCGGGTGCCTATGACCGGTTTCTCACCCCGCACAAAGCTGCCACCTCTTTGCCGTGTGAGAAACGGCATCGAGATGGCTCAACCTCATAGGTGAAGCGCATGAGCAAACCAGTCCCCGACCCACCCGAAGAAACCCCAACCCCCCTCGAAGCCGCGCTGCGTGCCGACGATCTCGCGAAGAACCGCGAAGCCATCAAGCGTGCCCTCGATTTCTATCTCTGCCCTCCACCCAGCAAACCGCATCTACCCAGCACGATGTTTCTGGTCCAGCCCGACATCGACACCGAAAGCCTGCTCGCCCATGCCTGCGAATCCCTCGCTTCAGCCAACACCCTGGCCGGCGATTTCGCCGATCAGCTTGGTAGGCCGCAGCGTAATACGGCGCTGGCGATTCAGCAGATCATCATGCTGGCGGAGCTGGCGGTGAATCGGGCGCTGGATCGGGTTGATCCGCACGCTTGAGATCGCGTCATTGTTCTTCGCGAGCAGGCTCGCTCCCACATTCAAATGCGTTCAACCTGTGGGAGCGAGCCTGCTCGCGAAGCGGTGGATCATTCACTACAAAACCTGGACGCAAAAAAACCGGCAACCATTTAGTGATTGCCGGTTCTTCATTCCGCCAAGCTCAAATCACTGCATCAACACTTCAATCGAGCCATCAGCGGTCATGCTGACCTGGCTGGTGCCGGCTTCGACTTCGGGCGTCACCGGCGCGGAATCCATGGCTGCAGCTTTCATCATCATCGGTGCGCGCAGGTACGGTTGTGGGTAACCGTTGCTGTTGAGGTTCAGGTTGACGATTTTGTAGCCCTTGCCGCCCAGTGCATCGGTGGCCAGTTGTGCGCGGGTCTTGAAGGCGGTGACGGCTTCTTTGAGCAACTGGTCTTCGCTGGCCTTGCGGGTCGGGTCGGCGATGGCGAAGTCCATGCCGCCCATTTTCAGCTCGGTCAATAGCTCGCCGGTGAGTTTGGACAGGGCGGCGAAGTCGGTGCTTTCCAGGCGCAGTTCGGCGCGTTCGCGCCAGCCGGTGATCTTCTGGCCTTTGGTGTCGTAGATCGGATAGCTGTTGCGGCTGCCCGTGCGCAGGGTGATGTCTTTGACTTGCTTGGCCTGGGCGGTGGCCTTGTTCATGGTGGTGCTGATGGCGGCGGCGAGTTTGGCCGGGTCGGTGTTCTGCTCTTCGGTGTAGAGCGTCACGATCATCTGGTCGCGGGCCACTTCCTGGCTGACTTCGGCGCGCAGGGAAATCTGGTTGTAGTGCAGCTCATCGGCGGCCAGTGCCGGGAGGCTGGCGACGCTGCCGACGGTCAGGGCGAGGAGGGCGGCGCTGCGGCGAAATGTGTGCATGAAGGCTCCTTGAATGAGGCGCAGGTGATGGGTCGCGGCCTGCGTGAACCATCAGACTCCAGAAAGCAGCGGCAAGTTGCAAGTCTCAAGCCGCAAGCCAAAAGCTTTTACTTGCAGCTTGCAGCTTGCAGCTTGCAGCTCGAAACTTGCAGCTTTTGCGGTGTGGTCGTTTGCCGCACTTTCGCCTCTGAACCCCGCGCCTTGGTTATACTCCGTGCGATCCGCCTGGAGCGCTCATCAGGAGAGCTCATGCTCGCCCCCGTACAACTGACTTCCGCCACTCGCCAGAACCTCTGGCGGCTGACTTTCATCCGCACCCTGGTGCTCGCCGCGCAGGCCGGGTCCGTGGGTCTGGCGTACTGGCTGCAATTGTTGCCGTTGCCGTGGGTGCAATTGGCGATGACCTTGGGCTGCTCGATTCTGCTCTGCGTGTTCACTGCCGTGCGCCTGCGCACATCGTGGCCGGTGACCGAGCTCGAATACGCGCTGCAACTGGCCTGCGATCTGGTGATTCACAGTGCGCTGCTGTATTTCTCCGGCGGCTCGACGAACCCTTTTGTTTCCTATTATCTGGTGCCGCTGACCATCGCGGCGGTGACGTTGCCGTGGCGTTATTCGGTGATTCTGTCGGGCATCGCGCTGGCGCTGTATACGCTGATGTTGACGCGTTTCTATCCGCTGGAAACCTTGCCGGTCGCCCGTGAGAATCTGCAGATCTACGGCATGTGGCTGAGCTTCGCCCTGGCTGCTGCGGTGATCACCTTCTTCGCTGCGCGCATGGCTGAAGAGCTGCGCAGGCAGGAAGAGTTGCGCGCGATCCGCCGCGAAGAAGGTCTGCGCGATCAGCAGTTGCTCGCCGTTGCGACCCAGGCCGCCGGGGCGGCGCATGAGTTGGGTACGCCACTGGCGACCATGAGTGTGTTGCTCAAGGAAATGCAGCAGGACCACCCCGACCCAATGTTGCAGGACGATCTGAAGGTGCTGCAGGACCAAGTCAAATTGTGCAAGGAAACCTTGCAGCAATTGGTCCGCGCCGCCGAGGCCAACCGGCGTCTGGCGGTGGAGATGCAGGACGTTACCGATTGGCTCGACGAGGCGTTGAACCGTTGGCACCTGATGCGGCCGGAGGCCAGTTATCGCTTCCAGCGTCTCGGCCAGGGCACGGTGCCGCGCATGGCGCCGCCGCCGGATCTGACTCAGGCGCTGCTTAACTTGCTGAACAATGCTGCTGACGCCTGCCCGGAAAACCTCCAGGTCACGCTCGATTGGGACGCAGAGACTTTGACGATCAGCATTCGCGATCACGGCGCCGGTGTGCCGCTGGCCATCGCCGAGCAGATCGGCAAACCGTTTTTTACCACCAAGGGCAAAGGTTTCGGCCTGGGCCTGTTTTTGAGCAAGGCCAGCGTGACACGCGCCGGCGGCTCAGTGAAACTCTATAGTCATGAGGAAGGCGGCACGCTCACCGAGCTGCGCCTGCCCCACGGCGCCCGAGGAGACCAACATGAGTGACGAAATTCAAGTCGAAGGCGAAGAACTGCCGCATCTGCTGCTGGTCGACGACGACGCGACCTTCACCCGCGTCATGGCCCGCGCCATGGCGCGCCGTGGCTTTCGCGTCAGCACCGCCGGGTCCGCTGAAGAAGGCCTGACCATCGCCCAGGCCGATCTGCCGGATTACGCCGCGCTGGATCTGAAAATGGACGGCGACTCCGGTCTGGTCCTGCTGCCCAAGCTGCTGGAACTCGATCCGGAAATGCGCGTGGTGATTCTCACCGGTTATTCGAGCATTGCCACAGCGGTGGAGGCGATCAAGCGTGGCGCCTGCAACTACCTGTGCAAACCTGCCGATGCCGACGACGTGCTGGCTGCGCTGCTGTCCGAGCACGCCGACCTCGACAGTCTGGTGCCGGAAAACCCGATGTCGGTCGATCGCCTGCAATGGGAGCACATCCAGCGTGTGCTCACCGAGCACGAAGGCAACATTTCCGCCACGGCCCGCGCGCTGGGCATGCACCGCCGCACCCTGCAACGCAAACTGCAGAAGCGTCCGGTTCGTCGCTGAACCTGCGCTGAACGACTATCGCCAGCCCTCGCGATAAATCGCGCCGATCATCTATGATCGGCGCGTGTCCGTTCTTTTTACTATCGAGCCTTATCCATGAATCAGAACGCTGAATATTCCGCGGTCAACGATGCTGTGCGCGGGCAGTTTTTTCGCAAAGTCTGGGCGATGACCACGCCTTACTGGCGCAGCGAAGAGAAGGGCAAGGCCTGGACGTTGCTGATTGCCGTGATCGCGCTGACGCTGTTCAGCGTATGGATCGCGGTGTGGTTAAACAGTTGGTACAAGGATTTCTATAACGCCCTGCAGAAAAAGGATGAAGCAGCGTTCTGGCAGTTGATCCTGTACTTCTGCGGTATTGCCGCTGTGGCGATTCTCGCGGCGGTGTATCGCCAGTATCTGACGCAGATGCTGACCATTCGCTGGCGGGCGTGGCTGACCGAAAAGCATTTCACCCGTTGGCTTGAACACAAGAATTACTACCAACTGGAGCAGGGCGGTTATACCGATAACCCGGACCAGCGAATCTCCGAAGACCTTAATAAATTCACGGCGAACACGCTGGCGCTTGGCTTGGGCCTGATCCGCACGGTCGTCAGTCTGGTGTCGTTCTCGATCATCCTGTGGGGCGTCTCCGGCAGCATTGAAGTGTTCGGTTTTACCATTCCCGGCTACATGTTCTGGTGTGCACTGGTCTACGCGGCGGTCGGTAGTTGGCTGACGCATTTGATCGGCCGACGCCTGATCGGCTTGAACAACAACCAGCAGCGTTTCGAAGCCGACTTGCGTTTTTCGATGGTGCGGGTGCGCGAGAACGCTGAAAGCATCGCTTTGTACAACGGCGAGCCGAATGAAAACCGGCGCTTGAGCAATCGTTTCGGGCTGGTCTGGCATAACTTCTGGGACATCATGCGCGTGTCCAAGCGCCTGACGTTCTTCACTTCGGGCTATGGGCAGATCGCGATCATTTTCCCGTTCATTGTTGCGGCGCCACGGTATTTCAGCGGCAAGATCGAGCTGGGTGAGCTGATGCAAATCAACTCGGCGTTCGGCAATGTGCAGGAGAATTTCAGTTGGTTCATCAGTGCTTACCAGGATCTGGCGGAGTGGCGCGCCACTTGCGATCGTCTCCTGAGTTTCCGCAATGCCATGAGCAACAACGAGGAGCGGGTGCCCGCCATCGATGTGCAGAATCGGGGCAGCGAATTGCAGGTGCACGACCTTGGCCTGGATCTGGCCGATGGACGTCATTTGCTGACCAACGCTGATATGACCGTGGAGCCGGGTGAGCGCGTGATGCTCAGCGGCCGTTCCGGCAGCGGCAAGTCGACATTGCTGCGGGCGATGGGGCATTTGTGGCCGGCGGGTCACGGCAATATTCGTTTGCCGGCGGCGCGCTATCTGTTCCTGCCGCAGAAGCCTTATCTGCCCATCGGTACATTGCGTGAAGCGCTGAGTTATCCACAGCCGGGTGACACCTACGCGCCGGAGCGTTATGCACAGGTCTTGGAAACCTGCCGTTTGCCTCACTTGGTTGGGCGGCTGGATGAGGCCAATCACTGGCAGCGCATGCTCTCTCCGGGCGAGCAGCAACGCTTGGCCTTCGCCCGTGCGCTTCTCTATGCACCGCAATGGCTGTACATGGACGAAGCCACTTCGGCAATGGATGAAGAAGACGAGGCAACGTTGTATCAGGCGTTGATCGATGAGATTCCGGGCTTGAGCATTGTCAGCGTCGGTCACCGAAGCAGTTTGAAACGATTCCATCCACGGCATGTGCGGATCGACAGCGGTCGTCTGGTCGAACAGGCCATAACTGTCTGATCACTCACCTGTGGGAGCGAGCCCTGGTCTCTTATACACATCTCCGAGCCCACGAGACAGTGTTGCACATCTGGTATGCCGTCTTCTGCTTGAAAA